>DASXYV010000460.1:0-3778 GCA_036502305.1 Acidimicrobiales bacterium | reverse complement strand
CGGCCGCCGCCACTGCCGATCTCTGACCTCGCCGAAGGACACCGCCTCGGCGCCGGCATAATCGGGGACGACTCCTCGTTTCGTCCTCGGACCGTAGGACAGCGACAACGTCAAGGGAGGCGGGTCATGCCTCGAGCTGTGCGATTCGATGCATACGGCGGGGTCGACGTGTTGAAGGTCGTCAACGTAGAGCGGCCTGTGCCGGGGCCGGGCGAGGTGCTGGTGAGGGTCAAGGCGGCTGGGATCAACCCGGGTGAGGCAAAGATCCGCCAGGGTCTGGCGGCGGAGCGGTTTCCGGCGACCTTTCCCTCCGGACAGGGAAGCGATCTCGCCGGGACCGTGGAGGAGCTCGGACCAGGAGTCGCGGGGCTCGCGGTGGGTGTCGAGGTCCTCGGGTTCACCGACCAGCGGGCGAGCCAAGCCGAGCTCGTCACGACGCCGGCTGACAATGTCGTGCTGCGTCCAAGCAATGTCTCGTGGGAGGTCGCCGGCTCGCTCTTCGTGGTGGGATCGACGGCATATGCCGCAGTGCGTGCCGTCGCGGCGCGTGAGTGTGACACGGTCGTCGTGTCCGGCGCCGCAGGCGGCGTCGGCTCGATCGCCGTGCAGCTGGCGAGGAACGCGGGCGCCACGGTGATCGGCCTGGCTAGCGAGCCGAACCACCGGTGGCTCACCGACCACGGTGTGGTCCCCCTGGCCCATGGGGAGGGTGTCGCTGATCGGATTCGGGCGACCGCCGACACTCGGGTCGATGCCTTCATCGACACCTTCGGAGAAGGCTATGTCGACCTCGCCCTCGAGCTCGGTGCCAGACCCGAACGGGTCGACACCATCGTCGACTTCGCCGCGGGGAGAAAGTACGGGGTGAAGACCGACGGCAACGCCGCCGGTACGAGCGGCGAGGTGCTCGAGGAGCTGGCAGCCTCGATCAGCAAGGGCCTCCTCGAGGTACCGATCGCCAGGGTCTACCCCCTGTCCGCCGTCGTCGACGCCTACCGGGACCTCGCCGGCGGCCACACCCGGGGCAAGATCGTGCTGGTGCCCTGAACCGCAGTGGTTGTCGAGCGGCGGTATCACCCGTGCCGTACGACGCGGTCCCTCGAACGAGGGGCCGAAAAATCACCGTTTGCACCTTTTCGGCATCAGGGTAGGAGAGGATTCGTCCGGCCTGCTGGAGGGGTTTTCGGGCAGCCCTAGCCCGATGGATCAGGGCATCACCCCTCCTGCAGGCCGACCCTTCCGGGGCCGCTGCTCTCGTCGCGCAGCGACTCGGGCGGACCAGCCCGCACGTCCCCCACCACGTCGACAAACCCGGCAGCGCTGAACACCTGCACCGCCCCGTCCGAGCCGAGCTTGACGACGACCTACCGCGCCAGGGTTTGAGAGGCCACTGGCGTGATCGCTCAGCTTGGCGCGGTCGCGAACTTGGAATATCAAGCAACCGAGCGGTCGTTGACCCGAGAGATCAAGAGAACTGGCGCGAGGGGGAATGAGGCAAGGATCCGTATCGCCTCCGGAGGAGGTGGCGAGTGTGAGGACCCTGGGTTGGCTCGTGGACCTCGTCCGCTGGGGTGAGCCTTGGGACATCGAAGAGGACGACGCCGGCTAGGTTGACGGGCGGTGTCCCTGGAGGCGCGGTGAACATCGAGACTCAGCTGGCACCGGATCCGATAAGCGCCCGGGCGGCCAGGCAGCTGATCGAAGCCGCGTTGGAGCGATGGGGTGATGACGACTCCACTGAGGTGGCCACCCTGCTCACCACCGAGCTGGTCACGAATGCCATCGTTCACGCCCAGACTGACTTTGCCCTCAGGGTCACCACCCACCAGGATCGTCTGAGGGTTGAGGTGTCTGACTCGAGCCATGACCCGCCTCGCCTCATCCCGATCCAGAACGCCGAAGAGCACGGACGGGGGCTGCACCTGGTGCACGCTCTGTCAGCCTCATGGGGCGTGGAGTGGACGGCCGACGGCAAGGCGGTCTGGTTCGAGTTGGCGGAGGACCCGCGCTGAGTGACTCCGACGGGCGGTACCTGAGGCCCCCCCGTGGCACAGGACTCCGGTGGTGGCGTCTGCGAGTTCCTCTGCGGCTGCCCTGGCAAGGCGCCACCGAGCGCGAGGTTCTCATCGTCCAAGGACCGGCGGGATGGGGGGAGGCATCACCGATGCCAGGCTTCGCATGCGACCCGAAGATGGCGTCGCGATCTGCCATTGAGGCCGCCGAGCTCGGTTGGCCGCAGCCCCGGCGTCACTCGATATCGGTGAACTCGAGCATTCCGACCGTTCGACCGGCGGAGGCGGCCCGCGTCGCCACGGAGGACGCGGCCAAGGGCCTCAGGTGCTTCAAGATCAAGGTCGGAGCCGGTGACGACGTAGGTCGGGTCTCGGCCGTCAGGGACGCGGTGGGTCCAGCCGCCACGCTTCGAATCGATGCCAACGGGGCGTGGGACCTGGACACGGCGCGGGCTCGCCTCGAGGCGTTGGCGCGCTTCGACCTCGAGCTGGCGGAGCAGCCGGTCACCGGGTTGGACGATCTGGCCCGGCTACGGCGCCTCGTGAAGGTGCCGCTGGCCGCTGACGAGGCGGTAAGAGACGTGAACGACGCCCGGCGCCTCAAGAGGCTGGCCGCCGCGGACGCGCTCGTGGTGAAGGTACAGCCCCTCGGAGGGGTTCGGGCGGCGTTGTCGGTGGTCGATGAGGCCGGCGTACCGGCGATCGTCTCCTCGATGCTGGAGACCTCCGTCGGGCTGGCCGCTGGCGCGGCGCTGGCTGCCTCCCTCCCCAGTCTGCCCTTCCCCTGCGGGCTCGCCACGGCCTCGCTCCTGTCCGCCGACGTCACCGACGACCCGCTGCTGCCCCGTGGCGGCACCATCGACGTCAGGCCGGTCGCCGCGAACCCGGCGCGCCTGGACCGTTTGGCGGTGCCCGTCTAGTGCGATGACCGAGCGGCGACCAGAGCGACGGCTCACCTCAGCTCCTGGCGGGCCACCTTGCCGATGGTGGAGCGAGGCAGCCGGCCGACGAGGACCAACTCCCGCGGCGCGGCATAGGCAGGCAGCTGATCGGCGACAAAGGTGCGCAACGAGGCCAGATCAGGTGGCTCGGCGGGATCGGTGGGGACAACCCAGGCGACCACGCGGTCGCCCCATTCCGGGTCGGGCCGCCCGCCCACGGCGACCTCGCTGACCGAGGGGTGGGCTGCGATCGCCGCCTCGACTGCGTGGGGCCACACGTTCTCACCGCCTGTGATAATGAGGTCCGACATGCGGCCCAAGACGGCGATCCCCCCGTCCGGTTTGACCGTTCCCGCATCGCCGGTGGGAAGCCACCCGTCGGAGGTCTTGGGGTCGTCGCCGTCGCGGTAGCAGCGCAGCAGCATCGGCCCACGAAGCATGATCTCTCCCTCGACGACTCTCGCCTCGACACCGTCGAGGGTCCGCCCGTCGTAGACCACCCCGCTGCCCGTCTCGGTCATGCCGTAGGTGGTGATCACGTTCTCCGGAAGCCCTGGTGGCGGCGTGCTCCCGCCGAGCAGCACCGTGCGGAACAGGCCAGCCTCGACCCGAGCGAGGGCGGTGGGCACCAGAGCCACGAGCGTCGCGCCATCAGCACGAGCAGCTATTGTCACTTCGGCGGCATCGAAGCGAGGGAGTGCGCTCAGTCTGGTGCCGGTGAGGAGGGCCCGGGTGATCACCGTCAGTCCGCCGATGTGCGCCACGGGGAGACAAGCCAGCCACCGATCCGACCGGGCATCCACGCCGAGCCGGGCGCTGGTGGCC
>DASXYV010000459.1:0-1559 GCA_036502305.1 Acidimicrobiales bacterium | reverse complement strand
CGGCGAGAGCGGCGCGCACGAAACGCCGCGCCTCGGCGGCGCTTGACGGCTCGGGGGCAAGCGCGGTGCTCAGCTCGATGTCGAGCACCTACCCGCGGGTCCCACGTTCCAAGCCGGCCGGTGTCCGCACCGCGTCAGCCGGCCACCCTCGCCACCAGGATGGCGACGTCGTCCTTGCGTTGCTCGGCTGCCTCGACGTCGGCCAGCAGCAGGTCGACGAGGACCTCCGGCGACACGGAGGGCCGGCTCTCGGCGAGCGCGGCGAGACGGTCCAGACCGAGGGTGAGGGAGTCCTCTCGTGTCTCCACAAGGCCATCGGTGTAGAGCACCACGGTGGTGCCGATGTCGAGGGTCGCCGCCCGCTCCGTACGATCGACGTCCGGTCCGACCCCGACGAGGGTCGAGTTGGCACCGAGCAGGTAGTCGGCCCGCCCGTCCGGTCGCATGACCAGCGGGGGAGGATGGCCGGCGGTGCTCCACGTCAGGTCGTGGCTGGCGGGATCGTAGATGGCGTAGACGAGTGTGGCGAGCGCGCCGGGCTCGGGTCCAAGGGCGAGCTCGTCGACCCGGCGAATCACGGACGCGGGGCCGCCGCCCGGCCAGGCATAGGCCCGAAGGACGTGCCGGAGCGTCCCCATGACACTGGCCGCCTCGATGTCATGTCCCACCACGTCGCCGATGACCAGTCCGACGCGGCCGTCGGCGAGGGGGAAGACGTCGTACCAGTCCCCGCCCACCTCGGCCCCTGTGGTGGCGGGCAAGTAGCGGGCGGCCAGGGCCAGGCCAGGGACGGCGGCGAGCTGCTTGGGCAGCAGGGCCTGCTGGAGGACCGCCGCCGTCCGATGCTCGCGCTGGTACAGGTGGGCGTTGTCGATGGCCAGCCCCGCCCGTCGACCCAGGTCTCGAGCCAGCGCCAGGTCGTCCTCGTCGAAGCGACGTTCGGAGCTCGCGGAGCCCAGCGTGAGCGTTCCCAGGACGTCACCGCGGGCCTGGAGGGGTACGACGAGGAGGGATCGTAGACCGAGCGACCGATACACATTGAGCTGGTCCAGCGTGCGGGCGCCGGCCACGAGCACGTCGTCGGTCGTCTGCTCGAGCAGCAGCGGGTTCCCGGTTCGCAGCACCTGGGCGACGGGGGCGTCGCTGGTCGGATCGATGGGCACGCCCTCCTCTACGGCGCGAAGGGCCGCCTCTGTGGCCGGGTCGACATGGGTCATGGCCGCCCGCCGCACGCCGACCGTCTCGTCGAACAGGTCGACCCGGCACCAGTCGGCCAACCCCGGCACCAGCAGCGTGGCGAGGCGCTCGAGAGCCGTAATGGGCTCGAGTGTCTCGGTGAGCACGCTCGTCGCCTCGGCCAGCAGCGCGACCCGAGCTCGGGCCGCCTCGGCTGTCTCTCGGGCGGTGCGCTCGCCGGCGACGAGGCGGGCGTTGTCGACGGCCAGAGCGGCGAGCTGGGCGACGTCCTCGGCGACGTCGGTGTCGTCGGGACCAAACGCCCGTCCGGTCGCCGTGGACAGGAGCAGGACGGTGCCGAGGGTATGACCCCGAGCTGTCAG
>DASXYV010000458.1:0-6048 GCA_036502305.1 Acidimicrobiales bacterium | reverse complement strand
ACCATCTCGTCAGCGACCTGCCAGGCCATCTCCGAGCAGTACAGCTTGGCCAGGGCGGCCTCGATGCGGATGTCGTGCTGCTCGGCGTCGGCCAGCAGGCTGGACAGCTCCACGACGGCTTCCTCAGCGAAGGTCACGCCGGCCATGAAGGCGATCTTCTCGGCCACGGCCTCGTGCTTGCCGATCGGCATGCCCCACTGCACGCGCTCGTTGGCCCACTCCCGCACGATCTTGAGCGACAGCTTCGAGGACGCCGCGCACGTGGCGGGGAGCGACAGGCGCCCGGTGTTGAGCGTCTGCAGGGCGACCTTCAGCCCCCGACCCTCGCCGCCGACGACGTCGTCGACAGGAACGCGCACGTTCTCGAAGCGGGTCACTCCGTTCTCGATGCCACGAAGCCCCATGAACTGGTTGCGGTGCAGCACCTTCACCCCAGGTGCGTGGGCGTCGACGATGAAGGCGGTGATGCCACCGCGGTGCCCCTCGGAGCGGGGGACGGTTGCCATGACGACCAGGAGATCGGCGATGACGCCGTTCGTGGTCCACAGCTTCTGGCCGTTGATGACATAGGCCGAGCCGTCCTCGGTGGGGACGGCGATGCACTGCATGCGGGCGGGATCGCTCCCCACGTCGGGCTCGGTGAGCAGAAATGCGCTGATCTGGTCGCGGGCCACGCGTGGCAGGTACTTTCGCTTCTGCTGGGGCGTGCCGAACAGCTTGAGCGGCTGGGGCACCCCGATCGACTGGTGGGCGCTCAGCAGCGTGCTGATCGCCGAGTGGTAGGTGACCGCCATGGCCAGGGCGCGGTTGTAGTAGACGTTCGAGAGCCCTAGGCCTCCGTACTCCTCGTCGATCTTCATGCCCAGGGCCCCCAGGTCGCAGAGGCCCTTGATGACGCTCTCAGGAATCTTGGCGTCGCGCTCGATGACGGCCGGGTCGACCTCCTCTCGGAGGAAGGCCTCCAGCCGGGCCAGGAACGCCTCGCCCTTGGCCTGGTCCTCGGCGGACGGACGCGGATGGGGATGGACCATCTCCAGCTTGAACCGGCCCAGGAACAGCTCCTTGGCGAAGCTGGGCTGGTTCCACTCCTGCTGCCTGGCGGCCTCGGCCACGTCGCGGGATTGCTTCTCGGTGACGGCTCGAGTGTTCAAGGCCTTGACCCTCCTCGATTCGGGCGACGAACGAGCCCTGGCAGGCCTTCGCCACGGTCTTGTACCCGCCCCGGTCGGCACCCATGTCGGGCCCGTCCATATTGCCAGCTACACCGGCGGACGGCGGCATCTCCCGGTCGTACCATGGGGCATGACCACGGAATCCACGGACCATCCGCCGTCCGAGCTGCGCCACGATCAGGAGGAATCCCCGCACTGGCGGGGCATCAACCACCTGGCGCTGATCACCGACGACATGGACGCGACCGTGCGCTTCTACGACGGGGTGCTCGGCGCCCGACTCGTGGCCGATCTGGGCAACCGCTCGTTCCGGCACTACTTCTTCGAGTTCGGGGCCGGCAACACGGTCGCGTTCTTCGAGTACCAGGGAGTGGAGCTGGAGACGTTCGCCAAGCCGGCGGGAGTCCCGGATCCCCGGGCGGTCCAGTTCGACCACCTGTCCTTCAACCTGCCCGACGAGACTGCCCTGCTGGCCCTCCGGGACCGGCTCAAGGCCGCTGGCTGCGAGGTCACGGACCTGGTGGATCACGGCTTCCTCCGCTCGATCTACTTCACCGACCCGAACGGGATCGCCCTCGAGGCCTCGTACTGGGTGACCGACCCCACGGGGCGGCCCGCCGACTACGCCGACGAGGGGCTCTTCGCCGACCTCGATCCAGTCCCCGCCGTGCGCGAGCTGCGGTCCGAGGGCCGGGTGCGGGCGGTTCCCTCGACCCGCCTGGCCTGACGGCCGGCGGCGGGGCTGCGTCCCCGCCGCTCGGAGGAGGAAACGGATGGGGCCCCGTCCGGGGGCGGCGACGCCGCCAGCAGCACACGGCCGGCGGCGGGGTTGGGCCCCCGCCGCATCGGAGGAGGACGGGGATGGGGCCCCGTCCGGGGGCGGCGACGCCGCCAGCAGCACAGTCCGACCCGGGCCGCCCGGGCGTCGAAGGATCCGGCAGGAGGGCACGGCCGGCGGCGAGGCCGGCCACTAACGTGAGCCGTCGTCGCCGCCGAGGTCGGAGGATCGTGATGGAGGAAGGCACCAGCGTGGCCGTGAAGGGCCCCGACGAGGCGCCGGCGGCCCACCCGCTCGACCCGCTGTCGGGGGCCGAGATCTCCGCTGCCTGCGCCATCGTCGCTGAAGGCCGCGAGCTCGGGGAAGACGTCAGGTTCCCCTGGGTCACCCTCCACGAGCCGCCGAAGGACGTCGTCGCGGGGCACCGCCCCGGCGATCACGTCGATCGCCAGGCCGAGGTGGCGGTGTGCGAGCGGATCAGTGGCTCGGTGCACGAGGCGGTGGTGTCGATCACCCGGTCGACGGTCCTCTCGTGGCGTTCGGTGCCCGGTGCCGTCACCCCGCTGCTGGTCGATGAGCTCGTCTTCGCTTTCCAGGCCGTCAAGGCCGACGCCCGGTGGCAGGAGGCCATGCGGCGGCGGGGGGTCAACGACTTCGATCTGGTCCAGGTGGACCCATGGCCTGCCGGGAACTTCGGGATCGCATCAGAAGAGGGCCGGCGTCTCGTGCGGTGCGTGTCCTACGTGCGGACCCACGCCGCCGACAACGGTTACGCCCGACCAGTGGAGGGGCTCGTCGCCGTGGTCGACCTCGCCACCGCCCAGGTGATCGAGCTGGTCGACCGGGAGGTCGTTCCGGTCCCCGAGGCCGCCGGCAACTACGACCCGGCTTCGGTGGGCGAGCAACGCCACGGCCTGCGACCGCTCGTCATCTCCCAACCGGAGGGACCGAGCTTCGAGGTCGAAGGATCCGAGATCCGCTGGCAGCGGTGGCGCCTGCGGGTGTCGGTCCATCCCATCGAGGGCGTCGTGCTCCACACCGTCGGCTACGAGGACGGCGGACGGGTCCGGCCCATCCTCCACCGGGCCTCGGTCGCCGAGATGGTCGTTCCCTACGGCGACACCGCCACCAACCACTGGTGGAAGAACGCCTTCGACGTCGGTGAGTGGGGACTGGGCAAGATGATGCAGAGCCTCGCACTCGGATGCGACTGCCTGGGCGAGATCCGTTACCTCGACGCCGTCGTCAGCGACGATCGGGGCGGGGCCCGCACGATCTCAAACGCCGTCTGCCTGCACGAGGAGGACTACGGGATCCTCTGGAAGCACGTCGACCTCTGGAGCGGCTCCTCCGAGGTGCGCCGGTCCCGGCGCCTGGTGATCTCCTTCATCGCCACCGTGGGGAACTACGAGTACGGCTTCTACTGGTACCTCTACCTCGACGGCACCATCCAGCTCGAGGTGAAGCTGACAGGCATCATCCAGACGTCGGCTCGCGAGCCTGGCCACCTCCCGGCCTGCGGCGAGGTCGTGGGCCCGGAGCTGTACGCGCCCAACCATCAGCACCTGCTCTGCGCCCGACTCGACTTCGACCTGGACGGCCGCTCGAACTCGGTCTATGAGCTGGACGCGGTCAACCTCCCGACGGGCGAGGACAATCCGGAGGGGACCGCCTTCTGCTCCCGGGCAACGCTGCTGAGCTCCGAGTCCGAAGCCCAGCGCACGATCGATCCGCTCGCCGCTCGCTGCTGGAAGGTCGTGAACCCGTCCTCGCTGAACGGCCTCGGCCGGCCTGTCGGCTACAAGCTGATGCCCGGCCAGTCGACCTGCCTGTTGGCGTCGCCGTCGTCCAGTGTCGGTCGCCGGGCCGCGTTCGCGTCGAAGAGCCTCTGGGTGACCCCTTTCGATCCTGACGAGCGCCGCCCGGCAGGCGACTACCCGAACCAGAGCAGCGGCGGCGACGGGCTCCCGGCGTGGACGGCCGCCGACCGCCCGCTGGTCGACACCGATGTGGTCCTGTGGCACACATTCGGCCTGACCCATGTCCCCCGACCCGAGGATTGGCCCGTCGCTCCGGTCGAGTACGCCGGGTTCGTCCTGAAGCCTGCCGGGTTCTTCGATCGCAACCCGGCGCTGGATGTTCCCCCGACGACGAACGGGCACTGCTCCAACGGGTGAGCGTGTTCCACATCTGGTCGAAAGTGGGCGTCTCCGGGGAGGCAGATGCGCTCACTTTCGACCAAGTGTGGAACACGAGAGATGGGAGCGCCCGCGGCCGACAGGCCCGCCGCAGGCCGGTCACCGGACCACCCGGTCCGTAGACTCGTGTCGATGCCTGCCCGCGGCGACAGCGACGCCCGGGTGGATCGCGTCCTCACCCTCCCCAACGCTGTCACCGCGGCCCGCCTCGCCGCCGTCCCGGTGTTCTTGTGGCTGTTGTTCGGTGTGCAGGATCGCCTGGCCGCGGCGATCCTGCTGGCCGTGCTCGGAGCCACCGACTGGGTCGACGGTTGGCTGGCCCGGCGGCTCGGTCAGGTATCCACGCTGGGCAAGGTCCTCGACCCGGTGGCCGACCGCGTGCTGCTGGGAGTGGGCGTGACGGCGATCATGGTCGACGGGTCCGTGCCCCTGTGGCTGGGTGCCGCCGTGCTGGCGCGCGAGGCACTGGTCTCGGTGGCGGTTGTGACCCTCGCCGCCCTTGGTGCGGCGCGGATCGACGTTGTGTGGGTGGGCAAGGCCGGCACCTTCGGCATGATGTGCGCCTTTCCGCTGTTCTTGGTGGCCGGCTCCTCGGCCTCCTTCCGTGGTGCCGCACACGTCGCCGCCTGGGTCTTCGCCATCCCAGCGCTGGCCCTGTCGTGGTACGCGGCGGGCGCCTACATCCCGCTCGCTCGGGGTGCCCTCGCTCGAGGACGACCCGGGAGGTCGTTCCGAAAGCACGGACGACCCGGGAGGTCGTCCCGAGGGAGCGCTCGGGTAGGGTCGAGACCGTGAAGGCGGTGATCATGGCGGGCGGGGAGGGCACGCGTCTGCGCCCGCTGACGTCGAACCAGCCCAAGCCGATGCTGCCCATGGTGAACCGCCCGATGATGGAGCACATCGTCGGGCTGCTCAGGGAGCACGGCTTCGACGACATCGTCGTGACCGTGGCCTTCCTGGCCAACGCCGTGCGGACCTATTTCGGTGACGGTTCCGAGTTCGGCGTCAGGATGGTCTACGCCACCGAGGAGACGCCGCTCGGCACCGCCGGCTCGGTGCTCAACGCCAGGGACGAGCTGGACGAGCGCTTTCTCGTGATCTCCGGAGACGTGCTCACCGACATCGACCTCTCGGCGATCATGGCGTTCCACGAGGAGCGGCAGGCCCTGGCAACCATCGGCCTCAAGGCAATGGAGAACCCCCTCGAGTTCGGCATCGTGATCACCAACGAGGACGGATCCATCGATCGCTTCCTGGAGAAGCCCACCTGGGGCCAGGTGTTCAGCGACACGGTCAACACCGGGATCTACGTCCTCGAGCCGGAGGTGTTCGACTTCATCGAGTCGGGGCGGCCGGTCGACTTCTCGGGCGAGGTGTTCCCGGCGCTGCTGGCGGCGGGCGAGCCGCTCTACGGCTACGTCGCCGATGGGTACTGGGAGGACGTTGGCAACACCGAGGCCTACGTCCGGGCCCACCAGGACGTGCTCGACCGCAAGGTGGGCATCGACGTGCCCGGCTTCTCCATGCGCCCGGGCGTCTGGATCGGCGAGGGCGCCGAGGTGCACCCGTCGGCTCGCCTGGACGGTCCGGTGGTGATCGGTGACTACTGCCGCATCGGTCCGGGTACCCAACTGGGCGACCACACGGTGCTCGGGGGCAATGTGCTCGTGGGACCGGACGCGTCGCTGGAGCGAGCGATCGTCCACGACAACTCGTACCTGGGGCAGGGCGTGAGCCTGCGGGGGTGCGTCCTCGGGCGGGCCAACGACCTCCGGCAGGGGGTGCGGTGCGAGGAGGGGGTCGTCCTGGGCGACGAGTGCTTCGTCGGCGAGCAGGCGGTCATCAACCCGGGGGTGAAGGTCTACCCCTCGAAGACCGTCGAGGCCGGCGCCACGGTCAG
>DASXYV010000457.1:0-1849 GCA_036502305.1 Acidimicrobiales bacterium | reverse complement strand
GCCGAAGCGCTCGATTGTCGTCGCCACTGCGGCCTCGACGTCGCTGCGAACGGTGACGTCGGTCTGGACACAGATCGCCGAGCCGCCGCGGTCCCGGATCTCGGCCGCCACCGGCTCACCGGTCTCGGCCCGGCGGGCGGCAATGACGACGTTCGCCCCCTCACCGGCGAGGGCCAACGCGATACCCCTTCCCACGCCCTGCCCAGCGCCGGTGACCATCCCCGTACGACCTTCCAGCGACCCGCTCACGGTGCCATCCAGACGCCACCGTCAACAGTGATGGTCGAGCCGGTCACGAAGTGGCCGGCATCGCTGGCCAGGAACACGACTACGGGGCCGAGGTCGGTCTCGGGTTGTCCCGGCCCACCGAGCGCGGCCTCGGCCAGCGACAGGTAGCGGCCGCCACCCGCCTCGTCGGCCTCGCCCATGGCGGGTGCCGGGGCCACGCAGTTGACGGTGATGCGGTGCGCGCCCCACTGGCGGGCCGCCGACTTGGCGAGCAGACGCTGGCCCTCCACGGCCGCCGTGTAGGCGACCAGGCCAGCGGCACCCGACATCGAGACCGTTGGGGTGGAGAAGATGATCCGACCGCCGCGTCCCGCCATCTGGGTGAACGCCGCCTGGCAGCACAGGAGGCTCGAGCGCATCATCCCCTCCCACACCGCCTCCCAACGGTCCTCGTCGACGTCGACCAGGGGCACGGGCTCGACGGCGATCGGGTCGACGGCGGTGTGCAGCACGATGTCGATCGGCCCGAGCACCCTGTCGGCCTCGCTGAAGACCGCCTCGACCTCGGCCCTGCTCCCGTAGGCGACGGCGAGGCGGGCGGTCCGGGCCCCGGCGCCGGCGACGTCGGCAGCGGCGGCCTCGATGCTGTCGAGGTCGCGGCCCAGCAGACCGATAGCGGCACCCGCCCGACCGAGGGCGACGGCCAGACCGCGGCCCAACGCCTTGTCGGCGCCGGTCACGAGAGCCACCCGATCACGGAGCGGACGGCCTGGGTCATCGGGCACGTGCGATCTCTCCACAGCCTCGAGTTCGGAGCCCGCGATCAGCCGAGAATCCGCACCGGAAGAGCTCGCGGCCCCCGGACCTGGCCCGCCGACCAGGTGACCAGCGCCGGGTCGACCAGCTCGAAGGCCGGATAGCGAGCCAGCCACTCCTCGAGCGCCACCCGCAGCTCCATGCGGGCGAGGTTCGACCCGATACAGCGGTGGATGCCGAGCCCGAAGGCGGCGTGACGGTTCTCGGCCCGGTCGAGGATCACCGCATCGGCGTCGGGGAACATCTCGGGGTCGCGGTTGGCCGAGGGGAAGGGCAGCAGCAGCCAGTCGCCCTCCTTCATGGGGCAGCCCCGGAGCTCGAAGTCCCGGGCGACGAGGCGGGCCATGGTGACCGGCGCATAGGCCCGCAGGAGCTCCTCCACCGCGCCCGGCATTAGTCCGGGCTCGCTGACCATCCGGCGCAGGTCGGCGGGGTGCTGGGCCAGATGCCAGATGGAGGCGCCGATGGCCGACCAGGTCGTGTCGATCCCGGCGATCATGAGCAGGATCATGGTGCCCCGCACGTGCTCGGGCTCCAGCTTGATGCCGTCGAGCTCCGCGTCCAGCAGGAAGGTGGTCAGGTCGTCCCTGGGGTCCTTCCGGTGCTCGGCGATCTGGGCGTCGATGTACTCGTCGATCTCGCCGCCGACGATGACCTGCTGGCGTTCCTCCTCCGACTGGTCGACGTCCTCGAGCACCATGCGTATGAACCTGCGGAAGATGTCGGCGTCCTCTTGCGGGAAGCCGAGCATCCCGATGATCACCTGCAGCGGGATGTGGCGGGCGTAGTCGAGTGCCGCGTCGAG
>DASXYV010000456.1:0-2238 GCA_036502305.1 Acidimicrobiales bacterium | reverse complement strand
CCGGCGCGGCCCGTCACCTCCTCGGCGCCAGCGTCGAGCGCTGCCCTGCGCAGTCGGGCGTCAAGGCTGGTCCTCGGGACGGCCCACGCCTCGCCGGGATAGGCCAGGCCGGGGACGGCGGGGAGCAGGGCGCGTCCGCCGGTGGGCCCGACGACGACCATGTCCCCAAGGCGCAGCGCGTCCGGCCTCTCGAGGCCGAGCTCCGTCAGGAGCTGGACTCCCCGCGGCCCGACGAGGTCGCCGCAGGCCTTGTCCCGGGGGAAGCCGGCTTTGTCGATGAGGGCGACGCTGGCGCCGGCGCGGGCCAGGGTGAGGGCGGCGACGCTTCCGGCCGGACCGGAGCCGACGACCGCCGTGTCGAACCGCGGACCACGCACACGCCAGTCTTAGCTGTTTCTCGGCCCCTGCGGGACCGAACTAGGGTGAGCCCGCCCTGTCGGGGAGGTGTTCGATGCAGGTGCGATCCCGCACCGAGCCCAACCGGTTCGCTCGCGAGCTGTTCGACGGGCTGCCCGCCCGCTATGACGCGCTGGCCGAGCTGTTGTCGTTCGGTCAGAACGGGCGGTGGCGGGCGGCCATGGTGGACAGGATCGTCAACGGCGCCAACGGCGCCAACGGCGCTGGGGCGGTCCACCCCGGTGACACCGTGCTGGACGTGGCGACCGGTACCGCCGGCGTCGCCCTCATGCTCGAGGAGCGTACGGGGGCCAGAGTCGTGGGCGTCGACCTGACGGAGGCCATGCTGCGCCAGGGTCGGGAGAACGTCTCCCGCCGGGGCCGGTCGGGGCGCATCGCCCTCCTGCTGGGACAGGGGGAGCGGCTCCCCTTCGCCGACGCCAGCTTCGCTGGTCTCACCTTCACCTACCTGCTGCGCTACGTCGCCGACCCGGCCGCCGCCGTGGCCGAGCTCGCCCGGGTCGTGCGCCCGGGGGGCGTGATGGCCTCGCTGGAGTTCCACGCGCCCTCTCGTGAGCCGTGGCGATCGCTGTGGTGGCTCTACACCCGGCTCCTCCTTCCTGTCGCAGGCGCCGCCCTGGGAGGCCGGGAGTGGTTCGAGGTCGGCCGCTTCCTCGGCCCGAGCATCAGCCGGCACTACGAGCGCTACCCCGACGAGTGGACCCTCGACGCCTGGCGGCGAGCGGGGCTGGTCGACGTCGGCCTGCGAACCATGAGCCTGGGAGGCGGCGTGGTCATGTGGGGCAGGAAGGCCGGCCGGGCTGGTGAGTGACGAGGTCCAGGGCGATGACTCCCAGCCGGCGGCGTTCTACGCAGCCGGCGGCGGCGGCTGGCGGGAATGGTGGACGGTCCTCCACCCGCCGTACACGGCCTGGCACCTGAGCTACGTGGTGATCGGCGCCTGCCTGGCGCCGACCGTGGGGGTGGGACGACTGGTGGCGACGCTGATCGCCTTCTTCCTCGCCGTGGGCGTCGGCGCCCATGCCCTGGACGAGCTCAACGGGCGCCCCCTTCGTACCCACCTGCCTGGGTCTGCGCTGCTCGCCGCCGGCGTCGTCGGGCTGATCGGGGCGGTGGCGCTGGGCGCCGTAGGGGTCATCAAGGTCGGGGTGGGGCTGGTGCCGTTCATCGTGGTCGGCGCGCTGCTCGTGCTCGGCTACAACCTCGAGCTGGCCGGCGGGCGGATGCATACCGATCTCGGCTTCGCCGTCTCGTGGGGCGCGTTCCCCGTGCTCACCGCTTACTTCGCCCAGGCGGGCAATCTGGATATCTCAGCTGTGGCCGGTGCCGCCGGGGCGCTGGCGCTGTCCTGGGCCCAGCGCCGGCTGAGCACGCCCGCCCGGGAGCTGCGCCGGCGGGTCAGGGCGGTGGACGGGAGCCTCACGCTCGCCGACGGCAGGGTCGAGGCCCTGAGCCGCGAGCGGCTGCTGCGACCACTCGAGGACGCCCTGCGGGCCCTCTCCTGGGGGGTGGTGGCCCTGGCGGCAGGCCTCGCTCTGGCCCGACTGGGCCCATGAGCTGATCAGGTCGGCGTGGCGGCCAGGTGCTGGCGGAATCCCGCCACCGTGGCCTCCACCACCCGGTCGTGCCCCCAACGCAGGAGGGGGTAAGCGACCCTGGCGACCGCCCGCATGGCCCGTTGCCGCATCTCGATGGTCCAGGCCACCGCCACCTCGGAGCCGGAGTCGACCGGGGTGAGTGTCAGGAGTGCGTCACCGGTGAGGTCGCCGCGGACCGTGGCCTCGATCCGCTCGGCGGGCACGCTGCGATCGAGCGTGACCT
>DASXYV010000455.1:0-4560 GCA_036502305.1 Acidimicrobiales bacterium | reverse complement strand
CCGGGGACGGCGCCCATGCCAGCGCCGAACGCGGCCGCACTTCTTCGTCGCAACGCCTCGGATCCTGACATCTCGCCCCGACCTGCCGTGCGCTTCGGTGAGCGCATCTGGACCCACGGTGAGTATGTGGCCGAGTGCCGGCGGTGGGCGAACCTGTTCGTCTCCCGGCGCCCGCCCGGCCGCCCCTTCCATGTGGGTGTCCTGCTCGACAACGTTCCCGACTACCTCTTCGCCCTGGGGGGCGCGGCATTGGCCGGGGCCACGATCGTGGGTCTCAACCACACCCGACAGGGCGAGAGCCTGCGGCGCGACATCGTCCACACCGACGTGGCCATGATCGTCACCGAGTCCCGACACCAGCCCCTCCTCGAGCCAATAGTCGACGGGCTGGGCTTGCCGCCGGGGAACCTGCTGGTGTCCCGGCGGTTCTCCGACCCGGGCGATCCCGAGCCCCGGTTGGGCGGCTCGCTGGACGAAGCCCTGGCCGAGGTCGGTGACCGGGATCCCGGTGCCGATCCATCGCCGGACTCGATCTGGGCGCTCGTCTTCACCTCGGGTACGTCCGACGCGCCGAAGGCCGTGATCTGCAGCCAGCGACGGATCATGGTCACCGGCAACCGCATGGGCATGCTGCTGGGGCTCGGGCCCGACGACGTGGGCTACGTCAGCATGCCCCTGTTCCATTCCAACGCCATCATGGTCGGCTGGGCGCCGTCGATCGTCTACGGGGGATCGGTGGGACTGGCCCGGCGGTTCAGCGCCTCGCGTTGGCTCGACGACGTGCGCCGGTACGGTGCCACGTACTTCAACTACACCGGCAAGCCGCTCTCTTACATCCTCGATAGGCCGGCGGGTCCTGACGACGCCGACAACACCATGCGGATCGCCTTCGGCAACGAAGGGTCGCCGCAGGTGGTCGAGGCGTTCGGTGCCCGCTTCGGTGTCGAGGTGGTCGACGCCTTCGGTGCCACCGAGGGCGGCGTGGCCGTCAATCGTGAGCCGGGGATGCCGCAGGGAGCCATGGGCCGGGTTGGAGAGGCGGTGAAGGTCGTCGACGAGGAGGGCCGGTTCCGCCCGGCGGCCCACTTCGACAGCTCGGGCCGGCTGGTCAACGCCGAGGAGTGCGTCGGGGAGATCGTGAGCACAGCCGGCTCCGGTCCCTTCGAGGGCTACTACAACAACCCCGAGGCCAACGCGCGGGCCACCCGCCGGGGCTGGTACTGGAGTGGTGACCTCGGCTACGTCGACGGCGAGGGATACCTCTTCTTCGCCGGGCGAACGGCCGAGTGGATCAGGGTGGACGGCGAGAACTTTCCGGCCGGCCCCATCGAGTCGGCGCTGTCCCGGCACCCCGACGTGGTCGTCGCCGCCGCCTACGGCGTGCCCGACGAGCAGGCGGGAGACCAGGTCATGGCCTGCCTTGTGCTCCGAGAGGGCGCCCGACCGGAGGGTGCGGCGCTCGCCTCGTGGATCGACGCTCAGGCCGACCTCGCCCCCAAGTGGCGGCCCCGCTACGTGCGGGTGACGGACGCGATGCCGGCGACGGCCACCAACAAGATCGTGAAGCGCACCCTCGTCCACCAGAAGTTTCGCTCGGACCGCACGGGCCCCGACCCCATCTTCGTCCGAGGTCGCGGCGAGCCCGCCTACCGGCTCCTGACGGAGGAGGACGAGCGGCGACTCGAGGCGTCGTTCACCGCTGCGGGCCGACAACGGTTCTGGGACCTCTGAGGGGTCTGGCCGGTGGATCTCTCTCTGCGACCAGACGACGAGGCCTTCGCCCGCGAGGCTCGGCAGTGGTTCGACGAGCACGGCGAGCCGCCGCCTCGGTTCGAGTCCATCGACGAAGAGGTGGCGTGGGGCCGTCACTGGCAGGCCAAGCTGGCGGCCGATCGCTGGGTGGGCATCGACTGGCCGCCCGGGCACGGCGGTCGAGGTGCGACAGCCGTGCAGGTGGCGCTGTTCAACCTCGAGTACGCGCGTTCCGGCGCGCCCCCGCCCGTCAACCGGGTGGGTATCAACCTCGCTGGCCCGACCTTGCTGGCCCACGGCACCGAGGAGCAGCGCCGGAGGTGGCTGCCACCCATCCTCACGGCTGCCGAGATCTGGTGTCAGCTCTACAGCGAGCCCGGCGCCGGCTCCGACCTGGCCTCGCTGGCGACGCGGGCCGAGCCCGCCGACGGTGGCTGGCGCGTCACGGGTCAGAAGGTCTGGACCTCCTACGCCCAGTTCGCCCGCTGGGGTCTGGCCCTCGCGCGCACCGACGTCGACGGGCCTCGCCATCGGGGCATCTCGTGCCTGGTGATCGACATGGAGGGGCCCGGCGTCGACATCAGGCCGCTCGTCCAGATCACGGGTGAGGCCGAGTTCAACGAGGTGTTTCTCGACGGGGCGTTCGTCTCCGCCGACCGTCTCGTCGGTGCGCTCGGCGGTGGCTGGGCGGTGGCGGGCACGACGCTGGCCCACGAGCGGGGCACCAACTTTCCCTTCAAGGAGCAGGTGCTCCACGAGGCTCGCCTGGATGCCCTGTACCGCCTTGCTGTCCAGAACGGGAGGCTCGACGACCCGCTCGTCGCCGACGGCCTGGCGCAGGCATTCGTGGAGCTCCGCGTCCTGCGTCTGCACAACTGGCGGACTCTTTCCAGGCTCGAGCAGGGTGAGGCGCCGGGCCCGGAGTCGAGCTGGGTGAAGCTGGCCTGGACGACGATGACCCAGCACCTGTCGCAGCTCGCGCTCGACGTGGTGGGAGAGGCCGCGCCGCTGTGGGGCCGAGCAGACGGCAATCCTGGCGACGGTGCCTGGCAGCGTCAGTGGCTGTGGAGCAAGGCAGCCAGCATCGCCGGAGGGACGTCGGAGATCCAGCGCACGATCATTGGCGAGCGGCTGCTCGGTCTGCCCCGCGGGTAGAGGGCCCCCCGTCGGCCAGCGCCCTGCTGGCCCGGATGGCGAGGGCGACGATCGTGAGGGTGGGGTTGTAGCCCGACGAGGTCACGAACACTGAAGAGTCGGTGCAGATCATGTTCTCCACGTCGTGGAACCGACCGTAGGGATCGACGACGCTCGTGCGAGGGTCGGTCCCCATGCGGCAGGTACCCATGACGTGGCGGCTGATCGGCGCCCACCCCATGGCGGCGGCCGAGTCCTGATCCGTCGGGGGAGACGTGGTCCTGGCCGTCCAGGACGCGCCCGCCTCGGTGTGGATGGCCTCCAGCTTCGGTCCCCAGTGGTCGGAGGCGGCCAGCTCGTGGCGATGGGGCGAGTACGTGACCCGGCCCGCCGGCAGACCGTGGACGTCGCGCACCGAGGGATGGAGGTCGATGCGGTTGACGGCTTGGGGCATGTCCTCGCCCTGCATGGTGAACACCCACAGCCGATCGCGCAGCATCGACGAGCGCATCAGCTCCTTGTGGAGCGGGCCCGGAGGGCAGTTGAGCGCCTCGGTGATCGGGCCCGTGCCGCCACCGTGCTCGACCGTGCCTCCGCTGAACCAGGGGAGCCCGGCCCCTCGGGCGGCGGCAAGGTCCTCGGCGTTCGGAGCCATGAAGTCGTCATGGTGGTGGGTGACCGTCCGACCCCGGTTCGGGTGGAGGCTGAACGGATACGACGCCGCCACGTAGGTCTGGAAGTGGAACGTCAGCAACCTTCCGACCAGACCCGACGAGTTGCCGATCCCGCCGCGCAGCAGCAGGCGGGGCGTCTCGAAGGCGCCGCCGGCGAGCACGACATGGGCCGCCGTCACCTCGTGGCCGTCGCCGCTGGCGTCGACGTAGTGCACGGCGCGAGCCCGCCGACCCGATCCGTCGAGGGCCACCTCGGTGACCATGGCGCGGGGACGGATCTCGCACCGCCCGCTGCGCAGTGCCCTGTGCAACGACGACACCGCGTCACCCTTGGCGTGGATCGGGCAGCCGTACTGCCCACAGAACCCGCAGTTGTTACAGGCGGGGCGGCCGTCGTAGTCCGTGCTGTTGGCGCCCGTGGGGGCCCGGTAGGGGTGATAGCCAAGCCGGCTCGCGGCCTCGGACGAGAGGATCGCGCCGTACATGTCCGGCCCCGGGCTCATGGGGTAGGGCCCTGAGCGCCAGGACTCGAATGGGTTGCGCCCGGCCTCGCCGGCCACCCCGACGAGCCGCTCGGCCTCGGCGTAGCAGGGCTCGAGATCGGTGTAGTCGAGCGGCCAGTCGGCCAGGTCCGCTCCGTCGATCGGACCCCGTTCGGACAGCAGGCGGAAGTCCACCTCGCGAAAGCGCGGCATCTTGGCGTCGGCGTGCACGGCCCCGCCTCCAACGCCTGAGGGGAGGTTGTTCACCTCGCCGAGCAGGAGATGGTCGCCGTCGGCCTCCGCCCTCCGGAAGGCCCGAGGCTCGAGGAGCGGATCCGGGCCCAGGAAGTGGCGGCGCCCGAACTTAATCTCGTCGTTGGAGAAGTCGCCCTTGAAGGCGTAAGGCGGCTCCAGATCCAGGAGGTGGTTGCGGCCCTTCTCGAGCACGATGACACTCCAGCCCGCCGCCGTCAGCACGTCAGCGGCGGTGGCGCCGCCGGGTCCGCTCCCGACGATGA
>DASXYV010000454.1:0-2745 GCA_036502305.1 Acidimicrobiales bacterium | reverse complement strand
TGGGCACCCGACCCAAGCTGCTCCTGCTGGACGAGCCGAGCTCGGGCCTGGACCACACCGAGACCGAGACCCTCGGTCGGCTGCTCTCCGGCCTGGCGGACGAGGGCATGGCCGTGCTCCTCGTCGAGCACGACGTGGACCTGGTTATGCGGGTGTGCAGCCGGGTCCACGTCCTCGACTTCGGGCAGGTGATCGCCGAGGGAACTCCGGCCGAGGTGCAGGCCGACCCGAGGGTCCAGCTGGCGTACCTCGGCGCCGAGGCCGGCCCGGGAGGCCGGCCCACGGGCGCGGCGGGCACGGACCGGCCGGCGCAGGACAGCGGCGCAGGAGTGGGCGGGTGAGCGACCTCCCGGCCCTCAAGCTGGAGGGCGTCAGGGCCGGCTACGGTCGCATCGAGGTGCTGCATGGGGTGGACCTGTCGGTGCCGAAGGCGAGCGTGCTCGCCCTGCTGGGCCCCAACGGCGCCGGGAAGACGACGACCCTCAAGGTGGCCTGCGGCCGCATGCGGCCGACGGCGGGAGGAGTGTGGCACGGAGAAGCCACGGTGGTCACTCGGGCGCCCGATGGGCTCGCTCGCAAGGGGGTGTGCATCATCCCCGAGGGACGGGGGGTGTTCCCCAACCTCAGCGTGACCGAGAACCTCCGCATGTGGACCTACCGCGGCCACGTCAGCCGGTCCGAGGTGGAGGAGCGCGCCTTCGGCCGCTTCCCTCGATTGCGGGACCGTCGTGGCCAGCTGGCGGGCACCCTCTCCGGTGGCGAGCAGCAGATGCTGGCGATCTCGCGGGCGCTGTCCACCAACCCGACCCTGCTCCTCCTGGACGAGATCTCCATGGGCCTGGCTCCGATGGTGGTGGCCGAGCTGTACGAGGTGGTGGCCCAGCTGGCCGCCGAGGGGATCGCCATCGTGATCGTCGAGCAGTTCGTGCGCACCGCCCTCGGGGTGGCCGATCGGGCCGCCATCATGGCCCAGGGCCGCATCCAGCTCGAGGGCGACCCTCGCGAGGTGGGCGACGCCGTGGTCGACATCTATCTGCGGAGAGCATCGACCCGCTGAGGTGACGCCAGAGTACGGTTGCCGGGCAATGCCCGAGCGTGGCCGCCGTCGGCTCCACATCAGCTACGAGCTGCTGAGCTGTGCCTTCGAGGATCACGCGCTGATGGGGACCGACGCCGCCACCATCCGCCCCGAGGACCACTTCATCGCCCGCGAGCTCGACGGCACCCGGTGGTACCGCTGTCTTCGGTGCGACAGCTGGGTCGCGATAGCGCCCCCGTCGGAGCCGCTCCGGGCCCACCCGCCAGACAGGGACGAGATCGAGCTCCCGCTGCGGGGGCGACCCTTGCGGGACCGCTACGTGCTGCGCCTCATCGCCCTGGACCGGGCCATCCACGTCGTCGTCCTCGGCGCGCTGGCGGTGGCCATCTTCGTGTTCGTCACGCACCGGTCCCAGCTGCAGCAGGCGGTGTACCGCATCCTGGGCGACGTCCAAGGCGGCGTGGGCGGTCCGGCCCACACCGTCCATCGAGGTTTCCTCGGCGAGCTCGACAAGGTCGTGTCGCTGCGGCCCCAAACGCTCGAGATCGCCGGCGGGCTGGTCGCGGGCTACGCGGTGTTGGAGGCAGTCGAGATGGTGGGGCTGTGGTACGGACGCCGTTGGGCCGAGTACCTGACGTTCGTGGCGACCACGGTGCTGTTGCCCCTCGAGGTCTACGAGCTGACGACCAGGATCACCGCCCTCAAGGTGATCGCCCTCATCATCAACCTCGCCATCGTCGCGTACCTGCTGTTTGCCAAGCGCCTCTTCGGGCTCCGAGGCGGGGAAGCGGCCCAGAAGGCCATACGTCAGCGGGAAACGGGCTGGGGCGCTATCGAGCGGGCCACGCCTCCGACCGTCGACGCGCCGCGGGACACCACCGCGCGCCCCGTCAGCCCGGGGCCGGCCCGGGAGGCCGGCCCGACGGCACGGCGCGGAGCCGTTCCCTGAGGGCCTCGCGGTCGGCCTTGCCGGCAGCGGTGGTGGGAACAGTGGCGACGGGGACGACGAGCTCGGGAACCTTGAACCGGGCCACGCCCCGCTCGGCGAACCAGTCTCGGCACGCCGCCAGGTCGAAGGGATCGTCGCTTACGACGAAGACCGCCACCCGCTCGCCCAGGCGGACGTCGGGATAGCCCACTGCGACGGCCTGGCGCACGGATGGATGGTCCTCCAGCACCGACTCCACCTCGGCGGTGGCGATGTTCTCACCCCCGCGGATGATCACGTCCTTGATCCTCCCGACGATGGTGAGCGAGTGGTCGCGGTCCACCACGCCCAGGTCCCCGGTGCGGAACCATCCTTGCCGCGTGGCCTCCTCGGTCTGGGACGCCTCCGCGTAACCAGCGAACAGCTCCGGACCGCGCACCCACAGCTCGCCCTCGGTACCCGGAGGCAGCGCCCTGCCGCTGCTTGGATCGCTGATCCGCAGCTCCACCTCGCCGACCGGTCTGCCGTCGGTCTCCCGGGCCTGACGCGGCGCGTCACTCGGTGTCGTCGTCGTCATCGTGGGGGCCTCGGTGGAGCCGTAGGTGCGCTTGACGAGACACCCGAGCTCTGCCGTGGCGGTGGCGACGAACGCGGGGCTCACCCCGGCGCCTCCGCTGGACACCAGCCGGAGACTGGCCACCCGACGTCGGGAGAAGGCGGCGGTCGACATCAGGCCGAGAAAGAACGTCGGCGGGCCGACCATGAAGCTGATCCGCTC
>DASXYV010000453.1:0-6484 GCA_036502305.1 Acidimicrobiales bacterium | reverse complement strand
TGGCCAGGGCCGGCTGTCCGTCGGCGGCCGCCGCCGCCACCAAGTCCTTCACCCGGGCTGCCCCGTCCAGCATGGAGAACTCGGTGTGCACGTGCAGGTGGGCGAACGAGTCCCTTCCAGCTCCGCCCGCCACGTGCACCTCCTCGACTCGAGCCCCGTCGTCCACAACCCCTGTGGACAAGAGTTACATCGCTGTCATTCACCCTACCGCACCGCGTACAGCTCCGCCGCCCCAGGCGATCCTCTCTCTCGAGCGCGCCGCTCCCGCACCGCCCGTCGGCGCGCCAGCTCCGGCAAGTCAGAGATAGGTGCCGGGCCGGGAGGAGGGCGAGTCCTCGGCACCCGGGGGGAGCTGGCGGCGCCGCATCTCCTCGAGCTGCGACCGTGCGTTCACCTGCTGGGCGAACAGGGTCGCCTGGATGCCCTGGAACAGTCCTTCCAGCCAGCCCACCAGCTGGGCCTGGGCGACCCGCAGCTCGGCCTCGCTCGGCGTGCTGGGCTCGAACGGATGCGAGATCCGGCCCAGCTCGGCGGCCAGGTCGGGCGAGAGCCCGTCGGACAGCTCACGCACCGAGGTGTCATAGATCTCCCGCAGACGGGTCCGGCTCTTCTCGTCCATGGGGGCCTGGCGCACCTCCTCCAGCAACTGGCGGATCATCGAGCCGATGCGCATGACCTTGGCCGGCTGGGCGACCGTCTCGGTGGACTCGACGGCGCCGCCGGGCTCGGCGGGGGCCGTCTGGGCATCCACTGCCGCCGCGTTGCCCCCGGCGCCGGGCACGACGACCACCTCCGGGGGACGTTGGGGTGTGTCGGGAGCCATGAACCGATCCTTACCTCGGATCAGGCCTGGCGCGCCAGCAGCGGCACCAACATCTCGGCCGAGGTCAACGAGCCGTGCCGGCTGACGAGGCTGACCTCTCCGGTGTCGGCGGGGTCGACGAAGGCGACTGGAGCACGCGCGACCAGGGCGACGTCGCCGAGGCGCTGCTCGACCTCGGGGACGGGCATCCCTCCCAGCCATCCCTCGGCCAGCACCTGCTGCCGGGTACGCACCCAGGCCAGGTGTCCATACTCCGCCGTCGCCTGCTCGGCCAGACGATCCACCGTCCCGGGCCGGGCGTGCAGCCAGCGGAACCGGCCCTCGCCCGAGAGCAGCGTCACCTCGCCCATGATCTCGGGCGACAAGGTGATCGTCTTGTCGCCGACGTCCACCTGACCGTGGTCGGAGGTGACCAGCAGGGCGGCGCCGGAGGGCAGGACGGCGAGGACCTCGGCCACGAGATGGTCGGCGGCCGCCACCTCGGCCTCGTAGTGGGCGTGCAGCCCCCACTCGTGGGCGACCTTGTCGATCCCGTCGTAGTAGGCGTACACGAGCGGCTCGCCGTCGGCCAACAGACGAGCCACCTCGACCGGCAGCGTTGACGGCATGCGCCAGCCTCGGATCGGAGAACCTGCGAGGTGGGCGGCGGTGAAGCCGGTGCTGACGAACTCGGCCCGCGTCACCGCTGGCACGTGCCGACCGGCGAAGGCTGGTGTGGGCTGGAAGACGGGAGGACGCACCTTGGTCCGGGCGTCTCCCGCCTCGGTCCTCCAGCGCAGAACGTTCATCACCTCGCCCTCGCCCACGTGCACCCGGTAACCGACGACGCCGTGCTCCGCCGGAGTGAGGCCCGTCGTGATCGACGTGAGCGCTGTCGCCGTCGTGGTCGGCACGACCGACGTGATGGGCCCTCCGGTCAAGGTGGCCATGGTGGGGGTGAGCTGCGGTCTGGCCAGGAACTGGTCCCAGCCCAACCCGTCGAGGACCAGCAGGACCACCTGGCGCGCCGCCCTCACCGGCTCGGGGATCCAGGCGGGAGGCTCGTGACGGCGACGGTCCAGGAGAGCGCCCGCCAGCCCCGCCAGGCAGGGCCCTTCGTAGGTCGGAAGCACCGGGCTGAGGGCCGATGGCGCTGGCCGCAGCGGGCCGCTGGCGAGGGGGGCGTCATCCCGCCCCATCGCCCCCGGAGTCGGCTCGGCCTCCACTACAGCGACCTTACGCCTAGGGGCCCTACCATGGAATACGTGAAGGTGTCGACGAGGGGTGACTACGCCAGCCGGGCGCTGCTGTCCCTGGCGCTGCACGCCAGCGAGGACGGACCGACGTCTGTCCGCGATCTCGCCGAGCGGACCGGCCTGCCCCAGCCCTACCTGGAGCAGATCCTGCTCGCCCTGAAGGGCGCCGGCCTTGTGCGTTCCAAGCGAGGCGTGGGCGGGGGCTACGTGCTGGCCCGCCCGGCGGATCAGATCACCCTCGGCCAGATCGTCAGCGCAGTCGACGGCCCGATCGTGGCGGGAGACTTCGGTGCGCCCCACCAGAACGGCGCCTGCGACCACGAGGGTCAGTGCGTGCTGCTAGGGGTGTGGTCGGAGGTGGGCAAGCACATGCGGTCCCACCTCGACTCCTTCACCCTCGCCGACATGGTCTCCAGGTCCCGGGGGTGGGCTGCGCCCCTGGCCCCGCTCACTTGAGGGGGCGCTAGGGAGCCTCGTTCCACGAGCGAAGGACCGACACCTCCCGCTCGTGCCCGAGGGTGCTGATCGTGGCAGGGTCCAGGGCCAGGCGGCTGCCACCGTCCGGGCCGAGACCCACCCAGCGGGCCGCCAGCATCCGCAGGATGTGGCCGTGGGAGAAACAGATGACGTCGCCGGGGACGCGTCGGAGCTTGTCGATGAGGCGGTCGGCTCGCCCGCTGACGTCAGGGGGCTGCTCGCCGTCGGGAACGCCGTCCCGCCACAACAGCCAGCCCGGACGCTCGGCGCGGATGTCGTCCGTCGTCCGACCCTCGTAGGCGCCGTAGTCCCACTCGAGAAGGTCGTCGCACGGCTCCCCCTCACCCATCCCCGCCAGCCCGCACGTCTCCGCCGCCCGGGACAGCGGGCTGGTGAGCGCCAGGGCGAACCGCCAGCCGGCGAGCCTGGTCCCCACTTGCATGGCCTGACGCCTGCCAGTGTCGGTCAGGGGGACGTCCGTGCGCCCGGTATGGCGCCCAGAGCGGCTCCACTCCGTCTCGCCGTGGCGGACGAGGGTGATCATCGGTTCGCGCCGCCCGGGGTGAGCGGCGGGGTCGCCGGCGGGACCGCCTGGCTGTCGTCCCCGCGCTGGTCGGCCTGGCGGTCGGGCCGATGCTGGCGTTGGCGATAGTGGACGGCCCATGGATGGTGCTTGCCGTGCCGCCGTCCCCGTTCCTGCTGGAGGGCCAGGTACCCCCACGAGATCCAGCCGAGGGGAACGACCCCCCAGAAGCTGACGATGCGGTAGAGCAACACGATGGCCACGGCCTCGCTGGCGTTCTGCCCGTAGGCGATCAAGGCAAAGGTCAGGCTGCCCTCGACCACCCCGATCCCGCCGGGTGTGATCGGCAGGCTGGCGGAGATCTGGGCCAGGGCGTAGGCGACGAGGACGCCCCGCCAGTGCACGGGCGCATCGAGGGCGAGCGTGCAGGCGATGAGGGTGGCGCAGTTGCAGAGCCAGTTGGCCATCGCCAGGGCGAAGGCGACCAACCACCCGGCGAGGCCCGGGCGCACCCGCCGGACGCGTGACCAGAAGAGCCGAAGCAGGTCGGCAGCCCGATTGCCTCGCGGGATATGCCGCTCTATCGACGCGAGCAGAGCCAAGCCCCGCGCGCGTGCTCTGGGCGAGTAGTGCACGACGAGGCCGACGGCCGCGGCCACCACGGGAATGGCGGCCAGCGCCGCCGCCAACCAGCGCAGGCTGGCGACCGGGCCCTGGCTGCCCGCCACCCAGATGCCGGCGGCCAGGATGCAGAAGAGTGCAAAGCTCGCCAGGGCGCCGGCGACGAGGATCACCCACTCGGCCAGGACCCGGTCGGCACCGCGGCGTCGGAGCTGCTCGAAGGCGAAGACTGCTGCCCACGCCGCGCCGCCAGGCAGGGTGACCGCGAGCGAGTTGCCAGCCAGCGTGATCTCGAACAGCGCACCGAAGCCTAGGCGCACGCCGCCGGCGCGCAACAACCAGCGCTGGAGCCTGGCGAACACGACGAGCGATGCCAGCTCGAAGACGATGGCGACGACCAGCCAGCCCCAGCGAATGTTCCCGAGCAGGTCCGCACCCTTCTCGAGCTGCTTGGTCTGCGTGCTCGCGGCCACGACGGCGGCGATCAGGATGGCGACGGCCAGGGCCCTGCGGACCCACTTCACCCAGCCCCGGCGTCGGCCTGGCCGCGCGCCCTCCTCCGGCGGTTCTGCGGGCGGCTCGGGTCGATGGCGACGCATGGTGGGCCATGCGCCGCGCGCCTGTTGGCGCTCCTGATTCACCGACGTCACGGAGCCTGCCAGCAGCGACGCCCCGACGAGCCGGTCCCCAAGGCCAGGCGCCGTTCACCGCCCACAGGCCAAAGGGTAACCGCTCGCTCCGTTAGGGCCCCCGAATATCCCTGCTGGCGACTATCCCTGCTGGCGAATATCCCTCCCGGCCCGGTGCGGCCGGCCGAGCACATCGACGATCTCGACACGACAGCTGGCCGGCGGCTCGCTACGGTGTAATCTTGTAAGATCATGGCACCGAAGGCAGAGTCAGAGCACATCCGACGCTGGGTCGTCCAGCACGTACCTAGGGGCTGGTTCGCCAGCGGACCCGAGGTCAACGTGGACGACGACGAGATCCTGATCGTCGGCGTCCTGGACGAGCCGCCCCCCGAGCGCGGCGCGACCGAGGCCGCCAACGCGGCGACCAGGGTGGCCCAGATCCGCCGGTTCCGGGAGGAGACGCGCGACGCCAGGATGCGCACGGCCCAGGAGGCCGAGCACACCTTTGGCCGCAAGGTCTCGTGGGGGGCACGCTGCGGCGAGTCCTACGACCTCTTCACGACCATGAGCGTGCCGGTGATGACCAGGCTGCGTATGGGCGAGCGGGCGGTGCTCGACATCCTGGTCGCGGCCGGCGTCGCCCGCAGCCGTAGCGACGCCCTCGCCTGGTGCGTCCGCCTGGTGGGGCGCCACGAGACGGACTGGCTTACCGACCTCCGCGACGCCCTGGTGCACGTGAACCGGGTCCGTGGCGAGGGGCCCACGACAATCTGAGAACTCTGAGAGGAGCGCCGGTGACCGAACCTCACATCCCATCTGGCGACGTGCTCGACACCTCGCCTGAGGCGCTCGGCGAGCAGGCCCTGGACGCCTATTCGAGCGTCGTCACGTCGGTGGCAGCGAAGCTGCTGCCCTCGGTGGCCAGCCTCCGCGTCGGCCGGACCGCGCGGCGGGGCGGCCGCGAGGCGTCCGAGGGCGCCGGCACCGGCGTCGCCATCACCCCGGACGGGTTCATGCTGACCTCGGCGCACGTGGTCGCTGGGAGCCGCAATGGGACCGCCAGCTTCACCGACGGCAGAGAGCTCGAGCTCGAGGTCGTCGGGACTGACCGGCTCTCCGACCTCGCCGTGGTTCGCGCCAGGGGCTCCGGCCTCAGCGCCGCCGTGCTCGGTGACGCCGACGTGCTAAAGGTCGGCCAGCTGGTGGTGGCGATCGGCAACCCGCTCGGGTTGTCCGGTTCGCTGACCGCCGGTGTGGTGAGCGGGCTGGGGCGGTCCCTGCCGACCAGGGCCGGGAATGCGACCAGGATCGTCGAGAACGTGATCCAGACCGACGCCGCCCTCAACCCCGGGAACTCCGGGGGCGCCCTCGCCGACAGCCGCGGTCAGGTCGTGGGCATCAACACCGCCGTGGCCGGGATCGGTCTGGGCCTCGCCGTTCCCGTCAACGCCACGACCCGGCGGATCATCGGCGCCCTCATGAGCGAAGGCCGCTTCCGAAGGGCCTACATCGGCATCGCCGGTGCCTTTCGAGCCCTGCCGCCCCGCCAGAGCGCGGTTCTCGGGCGCGACGCCGGCGTCGGGGTCGCGGAGGTCGTCGAGGGGAGCCCCGCCGCCCGGGCCGGGCTGCGCCCCAAGGACGTGATCCTCAGCATCGACGACACCGACGTCGAGTCGGCCGGCGACCTTCAGAAGTTGATGATCGGCGACGCCATCGGCAGAGCCGTGGTCCTGCGCACCCTCCGCGACGACCGGGTCGTCGAGATCACGGTGACACCGGTCGAGCTGGTCGAGTAGACCGGAGCCGTGGACGACAACGAGATCCTCGAGCACATCGGCGGCCTGGTCGGCGAGGAGCACACCCTGCTCGAGACGGCCGGGGCCGACGGTCTCGACGAGACCCAGGAGCGCCGTCTCGCCAGCCTGGAGGAAAGCCTGGACCAGTGCTGGGACCTCCTGCGTCAGCGGCGGGCCCGGCGGCACGCGGGCCTCGACCCCGACGAGGCCCAAGCACGCGACACCGACACGGTCGAGCACTACCGCCAGTGACCTAGGAGGGCTGCCGTCGGGGGCTCGCCCGGCGCCGGTTGGTCTCGCGGCGCGGCGCATCCCACAGCCTCAGGCCACCGAGGATCGCGCCGGTGTTGCCGACCAAGGTGGCCTTCTCCCCCAGG
>DASXYV010000452.1:0-4029 GCA_036502305.1 Acidimicrobiales bacterium | reverse complement strand
CGGCCTGACCCAGAGCCCGATCGTGCAACCGCTCACGCTGGCGTCGCTCGATGCCAGCGTCCCCGCCGTGGGTCCGAGCGGCGCGCCTGCGGTACGTCAGCTGGGCACACAGAGCGACGTGGCACGGGTACCGGTCGCTGCGCTGCGATCGGCCCAGCGCCGTCTCGCCTCCTTCTCCCCCGTCGTGAGCGACGATCCGCGCCTGCTGGGCCAGATGGGTGACATGCTGCTGGTGGGCCAGTCGAGCGACCTGCGCCCGTCGGAGCAGGCCCGTTACATGTCCGGGGTGCAGGACCAGATCGGCGCCCAGCTCGGCAAGCTGACGCTGTCACAGGACCGAACCATCACCCTCACGTCCCGCACCGGCCGCATCCCCATCACGGTCATCTCCCAGGCCGGGTATACCGTCCACGCCGTCCTCACGGTCGCCAGCGACAAGCTGAGCTTCCCGAACGGCTCGACGCAGGTCCTCGCCCTCGACCGGCGGGACAATCCCGAGTACTTCGCCGTCAGCGCCCGCGCCTCGGGCGACTTCCCCCTCTCGGTGTCGCTTGTCTCTCCGAACGGCGACCTCGTGCTCCTCAACAGCCGGTTCACGGTGAGGTCGACGGCCACCTCGGCGGTCGCGATCGCGTTGTCCGTCGGAGCGGGAGCCTTTCTGCTGGGGTGGTGGGCGCGCTCTCTCATCATGCGCCGACGCGAGCGCAGCCGACCGCTGGTGCGGCCCGGACATTGAGCGACGACACGCTCCCTTGGCCCGTACACCCGGGCCCCCCAGCGCCTCCGAGCGGCCCCAGCGCCGCCCCGCCACGACGGGCGTGGCCCTCCGCGCTGGGGCGCACCACTGGCGCCATGGCCGTCGGGACCCTCCTGTCACGGCTCACGGGCTTCGCACGGCTGTTCGTGCTGGCGTACGCGCTCGGCATCAATCCGCTCGCCGATGCCTACAACCTCGCCAACAACACCCCCAACATCATCTTCGACCTGGTGATCGGTGGGGTGCTCTCGGCGACGTTCATCCCCGTGTTCGTCGACCGACTGGCCACTCGCTCCGACGACGAGGCGTGGCAGGCGATCTCGTCGGTCGTGACCCTCTCGGCCGTACTGCTCGTCGTGGTGACGATCGTCTTCGTGATCCTGGCACCGGTGATCATCGACCTCTACACGCTGGCCAACAACTCGGCCACCGCCGCCGACCAGCGAGCCGTGGCCACCACCCTGCTGCGACTGTTCGCCCCCCAGGTGGCCTTCTACGGCGCGGTGGCACTGATCACGGCCCTGCTCAACGCGCGCCGGCGCTTCGTGGTGCCGATGTTCGTGCCCATTCTCAACAACGTGGTGGTCATCGGGGTCCTCCTGGAGGTCGCCCACCTGGTCCACCACCCGACGCTCCAGGGCATTCGGCACGACCAGGGGATCCTGCTCCTGCTCGGGATCGGAACCACGATGGGCGTCGTCGTACAGGCCTTCGCCCTGATCCCCAGCCTGTGGCGGGCCCGCACCCACCTGCGGTGGCGTTGGGACCGGCACAACGACGCCGTGCGCACGATCATGCGTCTCTCGGGGTGGACCTTCGGCTTCGTCCTCGCCAATCAGATCGCCAACTTCGTCGTCCTCGCGCTGGCTGACACCATCGCCGGCGGGGTGTCGGCCTACAACTACGCGGCCATGTTCTTCCAACTTCCCTACGGCATCGTCGCCGTGTCCATCATGACCGCCATCCAACCCGACCTGGCCGAGCGGTGGTCCACGGCGGACCTCGACGGCTTCCGCCGCCGTCTCAGCGCCGGGCTGCGTGCCATCCTCGTCGTCCTCCTGCCCGCCGCCGTCGGCTACCTGGTGCTGGCTCGGCCCATCATCGCCCTCGTGCTCGGCCATGGTGCCGTCGGCGTGGAGGGCACGAGGAGCACCGCCAGCACCATGGCCCTGTTCGCCGTGGGGATCCCCGGCTTCTCGGCGTACCTGTTCCTGATGAGGGCCTACCAGGCCATGCAGGACACTCGCACCGCCTTCTTCATGTACCTCATCGAGAACGGGATCAACATCGTCCTGGCCTTCGCCCTGTACCGGCCGCTCGGGACGAAGGGGCTCGCCCTGTCCTTCTCGATCGCCTACACCGTCGCCACGGGGGTGGCCCTCTGGGACCTGCGACGAAAGGGAATCGGCGTCGACATACGGATGATCGCCCGTCCCGTTCTCCGGGTGGCCGTCATCTGCGTGGTGATGGCGCTCGTGGTCGCCCTGGTGTCAGCCGCCATCGGCTACCCCAGCGGGGTGGGCCTGCTGCTGAGAGTTCTTGGGTCGGTCGCCGCCGGCGTGGCGGTGTTCGTGCTGGCGGCGGGCCTGGCTGCCCAGGTGCGGCTCCGGAGGGGACGGGCGTAGCAGTGTGGCTCATGTCACCATCAGCGGACCTCCAAGGTCCTAGACAGGAGGCGCACAGCCTCCGAGACCCGGAGTGAGGGAGCCATGGGCGGCATCAAGATCGTGACCGACAGCGCCAGCGATCTGGCGCCCGACCTCGCCGAGCAGCACGACATCACCGTCGTGCCGCTCACCATCCGCTTCGGCGACACCGAGTACCTCGACCGGCGAGACCTGACGCCCGACCAGTTCTGGTCCCGGTGCGCGACCTCGCCGGTCCTGCCGGAGACCTCGGCCCCCTCCCCTGGCGCATTCCAGCAGGCGTTCGAGGAGGCGGCGGATGCCGGCTACGAGGGCGTCGTCTGCATCTGCCTGTCCTCGGCCGTGTCGGCGACCCTCCAGTCCGCCAACGCCGCGGCCGAGAGCTTGGGGGGCAAGTTCCCGGTGCGGGTGATCGACTCGCGCTCGATCACCATGGGTGAGGGGCTCCAGGCGCTGGCGGCGGCTCGGATGAGCGCCGACGGCAAGGGCCTCGAGGACGTGGCCCTGCTCACCCAGGAGCTCGTCGCCCGCACCCGGTTGCTCGGAGCCATCGACACCCTCGACTACCTCAAGAAGGGCGGCCGTATCAGCGGCGGGCGCGCCCTCCTCGGCTCGCTGCTGTCGTTCAAGCCGATCATCGAGATACGCGACGGTGTGGTCGAGGCGGAGTCGAGACAGCGGACCCGCACCCGATCGCTCCACTATGTGGTCGACAAGGTCCGCCAGCAGGAGCACATCGAGCAGCTCGCGATCCTCGACGCGGCCGCGCCCGACATCGGGACCTTCCAGGACATGATGGCCGAGGTCTTCCCCCGCGAGGACACGATCCTGGCCGACGTCGGTCCCATCATCGGGGCGCACTCGGGTCCAGGTACCGTCGGCGTCACCTTCCTCGTCCCCTGAATCGCCCGGGACGGCCCAGCAGGCCCAGGGCCGACGGGGCCCCAGCGCACGGAGCATCCGCAAGCGTCTCCACCCCCTGACCCGAGCGGTAGTCTCTCACCCATGACCTCCGTGGGCGGGGCCTCCTCGGGCGACTGGCCCGCCCAGGCCACCGAGACCGTCGAGACCGTCGTCGTCGCGGTACGGGACAAGTCCGTCAGACCGTTGACCCTGGTTGCCAGGGCGATCGTCTATGGCCTCGTCGCCGGAGCTGTCGCCATGATCGTGCTCTGGCTGTCATCCGTCGGCGTGCTCCGCTTGCTGGACATTTACCTGTTCCCCGGACGGGTCTGGGCCAGCTACACGATGCTGGGCGGAATCTTGACGCTCGCCGGACTGTTCCTCTGGACACTCAGAAGCTCGAAGTCCAAGGGGTGAGAGCTTGAGCACCATTCATGACGTCATCATCGTCGGTTCCGGGCCCGCGGGGCTGACCGCTGCCATCTATACCGCCCGCGCCAACCTCGCTCCCCTCGTCATCGAGGGTGAGCCATCCTCCACCGGCGACCAGCCTGGCGGCCAGCTCATGCTCACGAGCGACGTGGAGAACTACCCCGGCTTCGTGGACGCGATCATGGGGCCCGACCTGATGGGGACCTTCCGAGCCCAGGCGGCCCGCTTCGGGGCCGAGATCCTCACCAGCAAGGTGTCCCGCGTGGATCTGTCGAGCCGCCCCTTCTCGGT
>DASXYV010000451.1:0-6299 GCA_036502305.1 Acidimicrobiales bacterium | reverse complement strand
GGTCGCGCCGCCTCGACCGCCTGTCCGACGCGGGGCCGTGCAGCCTCCACGGCGTGCTCGACGCGTGGTCGCGCCGCCTCGACCGCCTGTCCGACGCGGGGCCGTGCAGCCTCCACGGCATGCTCTACGCGTGGTCGTGCCGCCTCCACGGCCTGCTCGACTCTGGGTCGTGCCGCCTCTGCCGCCTGGCCCAGCGCCTCCAGGGCCTGCTCGAGAGCCGGAGCGGCAGGGACCGCCAACCCTGCGACCCGTCGGGGGGTCCGAGCCCGCCGCTTGTGACGCCGGTCGATCGCCAAGCCGAGCAGCGCTCCCGTCCCCGCCAGCACCCCTCCCATACGGGCCGCGCGCCCGACCGCCATGTCCACCGTGTCGTCGTGCCGGTAGGACCAGACGACGCTCACGACGACTCCCGTCGTGCCGCCGATGACAGCGCCCTTCCAGACCGTGCTGCTCATGCCGCTGCGGCCAGCTGCCCCGGCCTCAGGAGGCGGCCCGGCGCGGCCGGTCGACCTTGTCGCGGTCGCTGCGAGGCACGAGGGTGGGGTTCACCCGGTCGAGCACCACCGACCGGTCGATGACGCACTTGCCGATGTCCGTGCGGCTGGGCAGGTCGTACATGACCTCGAGCAGCACCTCCTCGAGGATGGCCCGCAGGCCCCGGGCGCCGGTGCCTCTCAGCAGGGCCTGCTCGGCGACAGCTTCCAAGGCGTCCTCGCCCAGCTCCAGCTCCACCTGGTCGAGGTCGAAGACCCGACGGTACTGCTTGACGAGGGCGTTCTTGGGCTCCACCAGAATCCGCACCAGCGCCGTCTTGTCCAAGCTCGAGACGGCCCCGATCACCGGGAGCCGGCCCACGAACTCCGGGATGAGCCCGAACTTGAGCAGATCCTGGGGCAGCACGTGGCGGAGGAGCTCACCATCGTCCTTCTCACCTGTGCGGTTCACCTCGGCCCGGAACCCGATTCCCTTGCGACCGATGCGAGCCTCGATGATCTTCTCCACCCCGGCGAAGGCGCCACCGTTGATGAACAGGATGTTGGTCGTGTCGATCTGGATGAACTCCTGATGGGGATGCTTACGCCCGCCCTGCGGAGGAACCGACGCCGTCGTGCCCTCCAGGATCTTGAGGAGGGCCTGCTGCACACCCTCTCCGGAGACGTCGCGGGTGATCGACGGGTTCTCGCTCTTGCGGGCGATCTTGTCGATCTCGTCGATGTAGATGATGCCCGTCTCAGCCTTCTTGACGTCGTAATCTGCGGCCTGGATGAGCTTGAGCAGGATGTTCTCGACGTCCTCGCCCACATAGCCGGCCTCGGTGAGGGCCGTGGCGTCGGCGATGGCGAAGGGGACGTTGAGCATGCGGGCCAGGGTCTGGGCGAGCAGCGTCTTGCCACAGCCGGTCGGCCCGAGCAGCAGGATGTTGGATTTGGCCAGCTCCACGTCGGCGTCGTGGTAGGCGCCGGACTGGACTCGCTTGTAGTGGTTGTAGACGGCGACCGACAGGATCTTCTTGGCGTAGTCCTGCCCGATCACGTAGTCGTTCAGGAAGTCGAAGATCTCACGAGGCTTGGGCAGCTCGTCGAATCGCATCTCGGAGGACTCCGCCAGCTCCTCCTCGATGATGTCATTGCAGAGATCGATGCACTCGTCGCAGATATACACACCGGGACCGGCGATCAGCTTCTTCACCTGCTTCTGCGACTTACCGCAGAAGCTGCACTTCACCAGATCTCCGCCGTCTCCGAACTTCGCCACGTTCCCCCCTTGCTACGCCACGCCTGCGGCTTGCGGGACACCTGCCAGCTCTCGAGTCGTGATCACCTCGTCGATGATGCCGTACTCCTGGGACTCTTCCGCGCTCATGATGAAGTCGCGGTCGGTGTCCTTCTGGATCTTGTCGATGGGCTGGCCCGTGTCCTGGGCCAGCATCTGGTTCAGGAGATCTCTCATGCGCAGGATCTCCTTTGCCTGCAGCTCGATGTCCGTCGCCTGCCCGGCGGCCCCCCCATAGGGCTGGTGGATCAGGATCCGGGCGTGCGGAAGGGCGAAGCGCTTTCCCTTCGTGCCCGCGGCCAGCAGGACCGCCGCCGCCGAGGCGGCCTGCCCATAGCAGAACGTCGACTTGGCCGGCTTCACGAACTTCATGGTGTCGTAGATGGCGAACAGGGCGGTGATATCGCCCCCCGGCGAGTTGATGTACAGGTTGATGTCCTTGTCGGGATCCTCGTACTCGAGGAACAGCAGCTGGGCGCACACCAGGTTGGCCACCGCGTCGTCGATCGGCGTGCCCAGGATGATGATCCTCTCCCGGAGCAGCCGGGAGTACAGGTCGTACGCCCGCTCGCCGCGGTTGGACGACTCGATGACGGTCGGGACGAGGTAGTCGTAGGCGGGCTGCATCATTCTGAGGTCTCCACGCTACTCGGCTCGCCGGAGTCGCCCCGACCGCCGGCGTCGCCGGCAGCCTCGGGGGTGTCATCCGGAGATGGTTCGGTCGGGGACGGGAAGAGAACAGCCCGGTCGATCGACTTGCCCTCCTCGTCGACCAGCTCGACGTGGTCGACCAGCCAGTCGAAGGCCTTTCCCTTCCGGATGTCAGAGCGTAGCTCGGGCATGCGCTCGGCCCGCTCGAGCTGGCGACGCACCTGGTCGGGCTTCTGACCCAGGCGCTCCGAGAGGTTGGCGATCTCACCGTCGACCTCGGCGTCGTCGACCTCGATCGACTCGGCGTCGGCGAGGGCTCGGAGGGCCAGGTCGGCGCGCACCGCCTGCTCCGACGCCTGCCGCAGCTCGGCGACGAGCTGGTCCTGGTCCATGCCTGTGGCCTCCAGGTACTGGGCCAGGCCGGCCCCCTGGGCCTCCAGCCGGTGGGAGAGGTCGTGGAGTCGCCGCTCCATCTCCTGCTCGATGAGAACCTCGGGCATGTCCTCGTCGACCAGCTCGGACAGGGCCTGGACCACCTGCTCCCGGAGGCCCATCTGGGCCTGCATCCGCTTGAGCTCGGCCAGCCGGTTCCGGGTGTCGTCGCGCAGCTCCTGGACGGTCTCGAACTCGGACGCATCGGAGGCCCACTCGTCGGTGATCTCGGGCAGGATCTTCTCCTTGACCTCCTTCACCAGGACCTGGAAGCTGACATCCCCCCCGTCCACGTCGGCGTTGAAGCGGAAGATGTCCCCCGCCTTGGCTCCCCGGAGCTGCTCGTCCAGCTCGGGGACGATCGAGCCGCTCCCGACCTCGTAGAGGAGGTCGTCGGTGGTGAGCGGCTCGATGGTCTGGTCGTGGCGATAGCCCTTGATGTCGATTGTCAGATGGTCGCCGTCGCGGGCGGGCCGGGACACGGTGGTCAGCTCCCCGAACTGGTCCCGGAGGCGATCCACCTGGTGGTCGACGTCCTCGTCGGTGGCGGCGAACGGCGCCAGGGTCAGCTGCAGCCCCTGATAGCCGGGGATGGTCACGACCGGACGAACGGGCACGACGGCATCGAAGACCACCGGACCCGACTCCTGTCCCGCCGTGATCTCGATCTCGGGGGCGGCGATGGCGTCGACGTCGGCGTCCTCCAGCGCCCGGGCATAGAAGTCGGGCAGCGACTCGCGGAAAGCCTCCTGGCGCAGCACGCCGGTGCCCAGGCGAGCCTCGAGCAGCCGGCGTGGCACCTTCCCGGGACGGAAGCCCGGCACCCTGACCTCACGAGCCATCTTGCGGAAGGCGTCGTTCAACGCCCCCTCGAACTCCGCTTCGTCCACCTCGATCGACAGCTTGACCTTGTTGTCCTCGAGGGACTGCGCCGTAGCTCGCATAGAGAAACCTCAGTCTACCGGGCCGACCCCGGACCCCCGGACGACGAGCGGCGGTCCTCTGGTCGATCCGTCCGGGCCCTCGGTGCCGAGCTCGAGGATCGGCTGTCCGGCGCGGGCCGGACGGCGCCCTAGACGCGCAGGGCGCCGAGCACATCCTCCAGCGGGGCGTGGTCCCACGGCTCGGCGTCGAGATGCTCGTAGCGCAGCTGTCGACCGGGTCCCATCACCAGGGTGGCGCCCATCTGGGTGACACGCTTGCCGGGCCGGTGCACGTGGTGGCCGGCGCGCCACACCTGGCGGCCCTGGGCCCAGGCCCCGGGCCCGACCAGGGCCAGCAGGCCCGACCGGCGGACGCTGACAGCCTCGGCGGCGGCGCCGGAGTCGTCCACCAGCACCGGGAACGGGACGCCTGTGTCGGCGACGAAGGACCGGGCATACCTGGCGTCGCCGGTACCGACGGCGACAACCTCCGCACCCCGAGCGGTGATGGCTTGGTACTCGTCGCGCAACTGCGCGACGTGATGTCGGCAGTGCAGTCAGCCGAAATGGCGCAGGAACACCAGCACCACGGGTCGGGCCTCCCAGAGGTCGCCCAACCGGTGCACGGCGCCCTCCGGGTCACGGAGCTGCACTGCCTCGAGGCGCGCGATGTCCACGATCGAACGTTACCGGGTCGGGTCCAGCGGCGCCCCTGCCCGAGACGAGTGGGCGCGGCCGGCGTGGACGACAGCGAGGAAGTCCGCCACGCCTGCCACCACCTGAGCAGTGCGAATGGAGGGAAAGATCTCGAAGGCGTGCTGGGCCCCGGGTAGCTCGGCATACGCCACCGGAGCAGCGGACGATCGCCGTAGACGTTCGACGAAGCCACGAGCCTCACGCACCGGAACGAGCGTGTCGTTGGCCCCGTGGACGACGAAGAACGGAGGGGCACCGCCGTTGGCCCGGTCGATCGGCGACGCTCGCTCGTACGCCGTCCTGGACCCGGCCAGGCTCTCTTTCATGACGGTCCTCTCGAGCAACCGGCCCAGCCCCCGGCCCCGAAGCCCGTCCCGATTCGTGAAGTCGTAGACGCCGTAGAACGGCACGCAGGCGGCCACGGACGTGTCAGCAGACCGGAAGCCCGGTTGGTACTCCGGGTCCCCCGGGGTGAGGGCGACCAGCGAGGCGAGGTGACCCCCGGCCGATCCGCCGCCGACGGCGACGAAATCGGGATCGCCCCCGTAGTCCGCGATGTGCCCCCGAACCCAGCTGAGCGCCCGCTTGCAGTCGATCAGGTGCTCAGGAAATGCGACTCGGGGGCTCAGGCCGTAGTTGGCGGTCACGCACACCCAGCCCCGACCGGCGAGGTAGTCCATGAGGGGCAGGCCCTGCTCCCGCTTGTCGCCCAAGATCCACGCCCCGCCGTGGATGTAGAGGAACACGGGCGCGCCCGCGACGGAGCGCCGAGGGCGGTAGATGTCGAGGCGATGCCGCCGGGCGTCGTCCTCCCAGTAGTCGATGTCCCTCGATCGATCGACGGCTGGGCCCGGCCGCGGGAGGGGGACCAGCAGGCGGAGACGCGCTCGATCGGGATGCTCGGTTCCGGCCAGTGCCGAATCCTTGCGCGCCGACCATCCCTCGCCGAGCCCCTCGTCGAGAGCGCCCTCGACGACGCGACCCGCCCGGCCTGCCTGCACGGCAAGGATGACCAGCCCACACCACGACACCGCCGCCACTCCGAGGCCCACCCAGCCGGGCCACCCGCGGAAGGCGCCGAAGACGCCGAAGACAACCGTCGCCACCACCTGCCAGGCCAGGTGATGCAGCGGAAGCTCGGAGGTCAGCCAGCCGGCGAAGAAGCTCGGCACGGTGAACGGCTCGATCTTCACGGGCCGGAAGGCGTTGGCCGTGAAGGCGGCGCCGACGATTGTGACGGCAAGGAACGCCCAGGACATCGATCCATCGTGTCGCAGAGCCACCCCTTCGGGAAAGTCGCCGTCGCGGGCTGCACCCGTCCGCCGTGTCCCCGAGGGCGAGGGCCGACGCAACAGACCTGCCGGCAGCGTCGGCGCCATCGGCGACTCCTATCCGGGGTCCAGCTCCTCCAGCCGCTTGGCCACGTCCTCGGCCGTGGGTGGCCGATCACCAGGGTCGGGGGCGAGGCACGAGCTCACCAGCTCGGCCTCCGGAGCAGACAACGAGGGATCCAGCACGGGGCTGGCGCTGAGCACCCGACGCAGCGCCAGCAGGGGATCGTTGCTGGGGAGCTCCCCGTACACGCCGCGACCGGTGATGGCGCGGTGCGTGACCATGCCGAGGGACCAGATGTCCGTCGCCCTGGACGCGCGGCCTCCACGGATCAGGAGCGGATCGATGAACTCCACTGAGCCGATCGGGCCCATTCCGGTCACGGTCAGCCCGGGAGTGAGCAGCTGGGCCATGCCGAGATCGGAGAGCTTCGCCCCCCTCTCGTGGAGCTCGATGTTGTCGGGCTTGATGTCGCGGTGGGCGACACCTGAT
>DASXYV010000450.1:0-6391 GCA_036502305.1 Acidimicrobiales bacterium | reverse complement strand
CCCGCCGCCGAAGGAGTGGCCGACGAGCGAGACGGGCTCGTCCACCGCCAGCGCGGCCAACCACGCCTCCACCCACTCGGCGTAGCCGGCGAAGGAGACCGCCTCTCCGGGCAGGTCGGCGGTCCCTCCGAAGCCCGGGAGTGCCGGGGCGTAGACCCGGTACCCGAGGTTGACGATCCGCTTGAGCGCCCGCTTGTAGGCGTGCTGGCCCAGGGCCCAGCCGTGCAGGAAGACCACCGGCCGCCCCGTGCCGGCGATGCCGTAGCAGGCGGGACGGCCGGACACGGTCGTGCACTCCCAGTCGAGGTGGCCCCGCTGGTCGGGCTCCGGGTCCAGCCTCTCGGGCAGACGAACTGGCGCGCTCGCCATGGCCGGCAAGAGTACCCAGGGCAGCTGCGCGAACGGCCGCATGGTCGCCAGGACCAGGCGCCGGCCCGCCGCGCAGGATCGGGCCACGGCACGAGGGCCACTCATTGTCTTCGACGTGCTCCAGGTCACGAGGGCCGAGGACACCCGGGCGAGCGGTGACGCCGCCTGGTCCCTATCCGGCCCTTCCCGTCCCTGTCAGCATGCCCTTGCGCTCCACCTCGTTCAGGCCGCCCCAGATCCCATGGGGCTCCCTGATGCGGAGGGCGTAGTCCAGGCACTCTCTCTTAACGGTGCAGGTCGTGCAGATTGCCTTGGCGCGCGACTCACGGACGTTGCGCTCGTCCTTGCGCTCGAAGTGCGAAGGTGGGAAGAACACCGAGGCCTGCGGTCCCCGGCAGGCTGCCCGCACCTGCCACGCCTCTTCGACTCGTTGAACGCTCACGACTCCCCCTCTCTGGACTTCGACCCTACCGCTGGCTCGCCCGGCCAACAAGGGTCTTCTGGAAAGAAAGCCCACTGACCAGGGAGTTTGCCGCCGGCGAGCGAAGGCTAGTGTGCCAATTGCATGGATATCGCCGGCTTCTGCACCCAGAGCTCGGTCATCATCGTCGCCGGCAAGGGCGGGGTCGGGAAAACCACGGTGAGCGCCGCCATGGCCCGCACGGCCGCCCGCAGCGGCCTGTCGGTCCTGATCGTGGAGCTGGAGGGCAAGAGCGGCCTCCCCTCGGCGCTCGGTCATCCAGAGCTGCTGACCTACGACGAGGTCGTGCTGAGCAACGAGGGCGCCAAGGCCGCCGACGGTCGTCCGATGGCCGAGATCCGGTCCAGGACCCTCACCCCGGACGACGCCCTGCTCGAGTACCTCGCCGACCACGGCCTGCGGCGAGTGTCGAAGCGGCTGGTCAACTCGGGTGCGCTGGACGTGGTGGCGACGGCCGTTCCGGGCATTCGGGACATTCTGGTCCTGGGCAAGGTCAAGCAGCTCGAGCGGGCCCGCCGGGCCGACGTCATCGTGGTCGATGCCCCCGCCGCCGGCCACGCCATCACCTTCCTCACCAGCGCCCAGGGCCTGCTCGACTCGGCTCGGGTGGGACCGATCCGAACCCAGGCGGCAGACGTCGTCGACCTGCTGTCCGACGGGGCCCGCTGCCAGGTGGTGCTCGTGACCCTGCCGGAGGAGACCCCGGTGAACGAGACGGTGGAGACCGCCTACAAGCTGGAGGACCGGGTGGGCACCAGCCTGGGCCCGGTCGTCGTCAACGGGATCTACCCCCACCTCGATCACCTCGAGGCCGACCCGATCGAGGCGGCCGCCGCCGCCGGCATCACGTTGGGGCCCGGGGAGGCGGAGGCCCTGCGGGCGGCCGCGGAGTTTCGCCGAAGGCGGGAAGAGGTGCAGGCCGAACAGGTGGCACGGCTCGCGGACGCCCTTCCGCTGCCGCAGGTGTGGCTGCCGAACCTGTTCACCACCGAGATCGGCCTGGGTGAGATCGACCAGCTGGCCGACGCGCTCGCCGCGGGCCTGGAGACCCTTCCGGAAATCGCAGCCGGCCCGGGAGGCCGGCCCGAGAGTGCAGCCGGCCCGGGAGGCGGGCCCGAGAGTGCATCCGGCCCGGGAGGCCGGTCCGAGAGCGCGGAGTCGGCGTCGTGAACGACGTCGCCACGCTCGTCGCCGAACGAAGGATCATCGTCTGCTGCGGGTCGGGAGGCGTGGGCAAGACGACGACGGCTGCCGCCATCGCCGTCGAAAGTGCGCGCCTCGGCCGGCGGACCTGCGTCGTGACCATCGACCCCGCCCGTCGACTGGCCGATGCCCTTGGGCTGCGCTCGCTCACGAACACCCCAGGGCTGGTGGAGGGGAGCTGGCCGGGCGAGCTGTGGGCGCTCATGCTGGACACCAAGGGCACGTTCGACGATCTCGTCGTCCGCTACGCCCCCAACCCGCAGCAGGCCCAGGGCATCCTCGACAACCGGCTCTACCGCAATCTCTCCGACGCCCTCTCCGGCACCCAGGAGTACATGGCCATGGAGAAGCTGTACGAGCTGCACGAGGAGGGCGGCTTCGATCTCATCGTGGTGGACACGCCTCCGACCCGAAGCGCGCTCGATTTTCTGAGCGCGCCGCGCCGGCTGACGCGGTTTCTCGACAACCGGATCTTTCGCATGCTGGTGATGCCCACCCGGGCATACCTGCGAGCGGTCAGCGTCGCGACCCAGGCGTTCCTCCGGACGGTGGCGAAGGTGGTCGGAGCAGAGATGGTGAGCGACACCGTGGCCTTCTTCCAGGCCTTCGAGGGGATGGAGCAGGGCTTCCGCAACCGGGCCGATCGCGTGCTGGAGCTGCTGTCGCTGCCCTCGACGGCGTTCGTGCTCGTCGCCTCGCCGCGCCGCGACGCCGTCGACGAGGCCCTGTTCTTCGCCGAGCGCCTGGGCCGGTCCCACATCGCCGTGCAGGGCCTGGTCGTCAACCGCCTGCATCCCCGCTTCGACGCCGGGTCAGCCGAACCGTCCGCGACCCATGCGTCGGGCGACGGGCCCATCGTGGCAAGTGCCTCGGGGGACGACGGGGCCCTGGCCGCCCTGGTCGCCAACCGCGACGAGCTGCGCGCCATGTCGGCGCGGGAGGAGGGTCACTTCGCCGCTCTGGCCGCCCAGGTCGCCCCTGCTCCGGTGGCGCGGGTGCCGTTCCTGGCCGACGACGTCCACGACCTCGGCGGGCTGTCGGTGATCGCCGATCACCTGTTCGGACAGGGCAGTTCGGCGGTCGCCTGAGCCGCCCGATCCGGTCCGGCTGACTGCGTCAGGTCGGGGACGGTCCCGGCACCAGGGAGGCCGCCGCCTCCTCGACCGTCTCGGCGACGGTCACGATGCGGTCGAAGCCGGTGGTCCGCAGCAGGCGGGTCAACGTGGGCCGGCTACAGCTGACGGCCACGTCGCCGCCGAGCTCGCGCGCCCGCCGGATCCCGCCGATGAGGGCACCCAGGCCGGCCGAGTCCACGAACGGCACACCCGACATGTCGATCAGCAGGCGGTCGTTGGACGCCAGCTGCGCCAGGGCCTGGCGGAACTGGCTGACCGTGAAGGCGTCCAGCTCACCGACCGGCCGACAGATGGTGTAACCGTCGGCCGAGTCGATCTGGATGTCGAGCACGGGGCGTCCTCCTTGTCACCGCTGCTGGGCGTCCGTCTGAGCTGGTAGGACCCGCAACGATATGGGATGGTACCCGGGCGGGCCGGCGGATTACCCTCTGAATGTGCCGCACATCCTGGTCGCCAGTGACTCCGCCTCGGTGCGAGAGGATGTCAGGTCCGTGTTGAGCAGTCGCGACACCGTCGTCACCGAGGTGACGAGGGGTAGCGCGGTCGCCCCCGCCATCCGGGCAAACCCCCCCGACCTGGTCGTGCTCGACCTCCAGATCGGCAACATGGGGGGCATGGCGACCTGTCTCGATCTTCGCCTCGAGGAGTCGGCCGATCGCCTGCCGCACGTGGGCGTGCTGATGCTGCTGGACCGGCGGGCAGACGTGTTCCTCGCCCGGCGGGCGGCGGCCGACGGCTGGATCGTCAAGCCGCTCGACCCGCTCCGTCTGCGCCGAGCCATCAACGAGGTGCTCGCCGGGCGCAGCTACCACGATCCCTCCTACAAGCCGACGCCCGCCTTCGTCGGGGGCGCCGGGGAGGGCGGCGGCTGACCCTCCAGTGGCGGCGCCGCGGCGCCACGGTCGTCAGAGAGGCGTCGTCGGGTACGATCGGCAAGGCTCGGGCTCCAGCTCGGCTGCAGGACAATCGGGAAGTAGCGCAGCTTGGTTAGCGCGCAGCGTTCGGGACGCTGAGGTCGCGGGTTCAAATCCCGCCTTCCCGACCAAAATCAGAGGTCGTCTCTGATCAGAGGTTCGGATTCATCCCGCGTGCATCGCGCGAGCCGTATGGCATGAGGGCACCATGGCGAAGCTCATCTACTCCTCGATCGCCTCGGTCGACGGCTACATAGCCGACGAGGACGGCAACTTCGACTGGGCTGCACCGGACGAGGAGGTCCACCATTTCGTCAATGACCTCGAGCGGCCGGTCGGCACCTACCTCTACGGCAGGCGGATGTACGAGACGATGGTCTACTGGGAGACGGCGCTCGACGTCGCCGACCAGCCGCCCGTCGTGCGGGACTTCGCCAACCTCTGGCAGGCGGCCGACAAGATCGTGTACTCCAGGACGCTGGAGGCGGCTTCCAGTGCGAGGACGAGGATAGAACGAGACTTCGACGCCCGAGCGGTCCGCGAGATGAAGGCGACGGCGCGACGTGACATCACCGTGGGTGGACCAGGTCTCGCCGCGCAGGCCTTCAGGTCGGGGTTGGTCGACGAGTACCAACTGTTCCTCACGCCGATCGTGATAGGAGGTGGCAGACAATCCCTCCCCGACGAGCTCCGACAGGCGCTCGAACTGCTGGATGTACGCCGCTTCGCCAGCGGCGTGGTCTATCTCCACTACCGAACGAGGACGTGAGCGGGGGCCGATGAGTACTGCCGCTCGGCGATCCTTGAGGAGGCCTTCCGCTATGTCGCTCCGAAGGGCCTCGTCGCCGCGCTCGACAGGACATAGGGCGTCGCCACCGTCGTGCCCGTTGTCAGTGGGCGCTGCCAGGGCAAAGGATACGATTCTGGGGTGCTCGCCGACGCCAGCTTCGTGGCCTTCATCCCTGTCCATGACCTCACGGCAGCGAGGAGGTTCTACGTGGACACGCTGGGCTTGATCTTGAGGGACGAGAATCCGTTCGCCGTTGTGGTCGATGCCCATGGCACCGTCCTGCGCCTGACCCAGGTCTCCGACCTCAGGCCGCAGCCGTTCACGATCGCCGGGTGGGAAGTTCCCGACATCGAGAAGGAAGTCGATTCACTCGTCTCGTCGGGCGTGACAATCAACCACTACGACGGAATGGATCAGGACGCCCGAGGAATCTGGACCACCCCAGGTGGTGATCTGGTCGCCTGGTTCGTCGATCCTGACGGCAACACCCTGTCACTGACGACCTTGACCCGCTCGTAGCCTGCTCGAGCGGCGCCCTTCGATCCGGTCGAGGAGCCAGTCGTCCTCGATGGCAGCCCGACCGTGGGGCTCATCCAGCCAATCCCGCCACCGATTGCCAATCAGCTTCATGAGCGTGCCGAACAGGGTGCCGGCGATCACCACCATCAAGACCACGAAGCCGTGGACGTCGGACCACTGACTCGGATCGAAGATGTTGAAGTTCCTCATGCGGGCCCCAGGATCGTCCCACCCACTATCGCGCTCAGCGCCGGCCGAGCCAACCCTCCGCTCCGAGCTACCTGGTGCTCGAGCCGACCTTCTCGGCGCACGCCTTGATGCTGGCAAGGGTGTCGGCCATGTTCGCTTCCAGGTCGGCCTTGCGGTCCTTCACCCCCATGACGAACCGGTCGTAGAGACGAATGTAGAGCGGGATGTCGTTGAGCATCTCGAACGACTCGACCACGTCCGTGCCGGTCTGCTCGGCCTCGAACCGGTAGGTCCACCTGGTCATGTCGCGACCGAACGGGTCCGTCGCAACAAACGCGAACTCGCGCCCACGGTCGGCGGCAACCACGCGGGGCTTGGTCGACCATCGAGCCAGTCCATGCTTGTTCCGCCCCCGGAACCGCGCCCCCACCACCGGACCGGTCGCCCCGTCGATCCACTCGCATCCGACGCATTCGGGGCTCCATTCGCCCATCCGCGTCACATCAGCGACCAGGTCGTAGACGGCGTCGGGCGCCAGGTCGACATGGATCCTCGCCTCGCCAGTGGTGCCTCTGTCCATCACCCCTCCTCGGGTGACGACATCCTTCCAGGCGCCGCGGAAGCACACAAGGCGGCGACGGCGATCTACTTGCGACCGGTCACCCCTCGGCCGGTCGCTGGCGCAACCACGTGATCAGCACAGTGACGAGCGTCAGGGCCACCACGGTCTCCGCCCAGAAGAAGACGATCACGTCGATCTCGGCACCGATCGGTGGCGCGCTGGGCATGG
>DASXYV010000449.1:0-5042 GCA_036502305.1 Acidimicrobiales bacterium | reverse complement strand
TTGCGTACGGCGGGAGGGCTGTGGCGTTGGTAGAGGTCGAGGATGTCCGTGGCGGGGATGCCCGCGATGACACACGCGAGGTCGTCCTCCAGCGCTGCCACCAGGGATGCCACGTAGCCGCCGACCGACAGGCCCCAGATGCCGACCGGTGCGTCGCCGCCGACGAATCTTGCCCAGCGGATCAGCGACCGCACGTCCCAGGCCGACTGGGCCAGGGAATGGACGGTGTCGACCAGGTCGATCGACATGAAGCCGTCGCCGCTGGCGACCCCCGACTGCTGCCGGGGGCCGTGCAGGGGGAGCACGGGTACCACCACGTTCAACCCGAGCTCGCCGTGGAGGCGTCGGGCCCGGAATGCTCGCAGGTCGACGAACGGCGCACCGGTGCCGAACCCGTGCACGCAGACCACCCAGGGGCGACCTGCGTGGGGCTGGCGAAGCACCCAGGCGTGCGCGGTGCGGTTGGCGTCCTTCTCGAGCCAGCGCGCCCGACCGGGTTCGCCCCGATGGGGCTCGTACGCGCTCTGAAAGCTCACGTGCTCGTAGGGCTGGCCGAGCACCCGCTCGCCCCGCGTCGACACCTCCGGCGGCGCCGGCGCCCGGTGGTAGGTCTCGGGATTGTCCAGCCATCCTCGCTCTCGGTAGAGCTCGAACGCCTGTGCCACCTCTATGCCGGCGCGCTCGTAGTCCGCCCGGCGAGGAAGCAGCCGGGGGTTCTTCATCGTGGAGATGAGCAGCTCGTCCAGGAGGACCTGGACGGCGAGGCCCACCGACGGTCGAGCGGGCACCGCGCCAGGGTCATCGGCGGCCTCTCGGCTGCGGGCCCAGGTGCGGGCCATGAAGGCGGCTGTCCGGGGACCGGCCTGGGCGACCCCGACGGTACGAGGGTCGGTGAAGAAGCGCCGAGCGGCCCGGTAGGCGACGACGGGCGGCGACGAGGGTGGCGCCGCCGACTGGTCGTCGACGGTCTGCCCGTCGTCGACGGTCTGCCCCTCGACGATCATGTCATCGTCCCCGGCGCCGACGTCCCCAACACTCACGCCCGCCACCGTACCTGACCCTCCTGTCAGGGTCGCGGGAGGTGACCAACCGTCGGGGACGGTTCGCCCCATTTCGACCGGATCGGCTAGAAAGCGGCCGTGACGACCGCGGCGAGCTCGACCGCTGCCCCGATCGACCGGGTGTCGTCCCGGCCGATGTGGGTGCTCGGTCTCGTCATCATGATCGACCAGGCGGACCAGAACATCGTGCGAGGGGTCGCCACGCCCATCCAGCACGCCTTCCATCTGACGGATCTCCAGGTGGGCGTGCTGCTGTCCTGCTTCATCGTCGTCAACGGGTTCGTCAGCGTGCCGGCCGGCTACCTCGCCGACCGGTGGCACCGGACCCGCACGGTCGGCCACACGGTGGTGATCTGGTCGGCGATCACCGCACTCACCGCCGGGGCCTGGAGCTATCCGGCCTTGATCGCCATCCGGTCCGCTCTGGGCTTCGGCCAGGCCGTCACCGAGCCGGCCGCGGCGAGCCTGCTGGCCGACCACTACCCAGCGTCTGGGCGTGGCCGGGCCTTCTCGGTGCAGCAGTGCCTGCTGTTCGTGGGCTTCGGCGCCGGGCTGGGAATCGGCGGGCTGGTCGGTGCGACCCTCGGCTGGCGGGCCGCGTTCCTCGTGGTGAGCCTGCCGGGCCTGCTCATTGCCGTTGCCGTGTACCGGCTGGCGGAGCCCCGACGCGGTCACGGCGATCGCCTCCAGCTCGGGGTGGATGACGCCGGAGGCGGCGGTGAGGGATCTCCGGGCCCCTTCGCCGGCGGCGTCGTCGCCTTCTTCCGGGACATGGTCCGCGGCCTGGCCGCCGACCTCTCCACGATCGCCCGGATACCCACCATGCGTTACGCCCTGGTCGGCGTGTCTGCTGTGCTGTTCACCGTGATCGCGGCGGCCGCCGCCCTCCCGCAGTTCTACGAGCGGCAGCTCCACGTGGCGACCGGGACGGCGGAGGTGTTCGTCGGCGCCATGGTCATCCTGGGCGGGATCCCAGGTGTGCTGCTCGGTGGCCGGCTTGCCGACCGGTACGCCCCGCGCGTCCGGGGCGGGCGCATGGCCGTGCCCGCCGTGTGCCTCATGGTCGGTGAGGCGATCTTCGTGCTGTCCTACCTGTGGCTGCCGCTGGGTCCGGCCTTCGGCCTCGAGGTCGTGGGCTTCTTCGTCATTGCCCTGGCCGTGCCGTCGCTGCGGGCCGGGCTCTCGGATGCGGTGCCGGCCAATCTGCGGGGCGCGGGCTTCGGCGCCTTCAACCTCGTCTCGGTGGTCGCCGGGCAGGCGGCCGCCTCGGTGATCGTGTTCGCGTTGGCCGGCGCGCTCGGCAACAACTTCCGCACAGCGCTGCTGCTCGTGAGCCTGCCCGTGTTCGGCGGTGCAGTCGTGTTCCTCCGGGCCCGCGACCACTTCGACCGGGACGCCTCGAAGATCCTAGAGGCCGTTGCTCGAGCGCTCCAGGAGCAACAGTCACTCTCTCTTGGAGAGAGCCGCCCCGGCAGCTGACCGCGAGCGGGAGCCTGCCGTGGGCCTCAGGCCTCGACCCGCCGCAGGGATGGTGGCGGGGGGCCGAAGCGGCCGCGGATGAAGTCGAGGATCGCCCGGCCCTCCACCCGCCGAACGGCGTCGGTCGCTGGAGCCCGGCGGGACGCCCGGGCCACGAGGGTGAGCAGCGCGAAGATGCACCGGATGGTGGCAGGGTAGGAGCCGAAGTGCTCGCGGACCAACAGGAGGGTGTTGCGGAGCTTGAGGTACCGGACGACCTCGCTCTCGCCGTGTCCTGGGTTGTTGACCACCGCTCCCCAGATGATCCCCACCTTCCAACCGGCGCGCGTGGCCCGCACCCCCAGGTCGGCTTCTTCGCAGTAGGCGAAGTAGCGCTCGTCGAACAGGCCGATCTCGCTCAAGGCGGCGCGCCGGGCCACGAGCAGGGTGCCGTGGGGGAAGTCGGCGTCCTCCCAGCCTTCGCCCGAGCGGCCGGACGAGGCGTATGCGCCGATGTAGCGGTCGATGACGGGCTTGGAGTCGTGGGCGTGGCCGAACTCGGCGCTGACCAGACCCGCGTCGGGGCGGGACGACACCGCGGCGAGGATCCGGGCCAGGCAGCCCGGCTCGGGTAGGGCGTCGTGCGGGGCCACCGCGATCCACTCGCCCTCGCCGCGCTCCAGCCATCGTTGGAGCCCGACGTTGGCCGCGGGCCCGAAGCCGGTGTTGTGCCCGAGTGTCACCACCTCCACGGTGGAGAGCCGGCGGGCCAGGGCTCGGAGCACCGAGAGCCCCGCCGGGCCCGAGCCGTTGTCCACGACGGTGACATGCACCGGTACCCCCTGACGGTGCAGGGCCAGCACCGTCTGGACACAGGCTGCTGGCTGGTCGCGGTGCACCACGACCACCTCGAGAGGGACAGCGCGCCGCTCGTACGGCCACGGCGGAGCATCGGGTAGCGCGTCGATCGCCATGTACAAGCGGCTGGCTCTCGTGGGCCCTAGCGGTCGGCCCAGGGCGTCGGGGCGCGGCCGTCGAGCTGGTCGACGATCTGTCGCAGGTACCACTCACGGAGCTCGACCACGGCGGGCGGGGCGGCCAGCGTGAGCAGGTCACCCCGCTGGCAGTACTCGTCAGCCGCCGCCAGCGACGCGGCGACGCCCAGGGCGCGCGCTCGCGCGTCCGGGGAGATGGACACGGTGATGTCGACGGTGCTGACTCCATTGGCCACGGCCGCCTCGACCTGGGCCTGGGGAGCATCCGAGTAGAGCTCGAAGCGGTGCTCCAGCTCCTCGATGAGCTCCCTGAGCCCGGCCGGTGGGGCGCATCCCAGGGCGGGCTGGCCGGAGAGAGCCAGCGTCAGCTCACGGAGCAGCTCGTCGTCGTGCTGGCACGCCCGCTGATAGGCGGCGACGGGCGTGCCGAGGAGACGGACCTCGACCGGCGAGCCACCTGCTGGGCCGGACGTCACCGACCGGCCTCACTGGCCGGGGCGAGGCGACGACGGTCCGGCTCGAGGCGTTCCTTCGGGGCTCCCGTCTCCAGCTCGAACCACACGACCTTGCCCGCTCCGACCTGCTCGGAGCCCCACGCCGACGCCAGCTCACCGACCAGGATCATGCCCCGCCCGGTGCCGGCTCGGGGGCTGTAGCGGTGACGGACGGGCGGGGTGGCGCTGTCGTCGGCCACCTCCACCCGCAGCCGCTGTCCGGCCAGGCGGGCCGTGACCTCAGGGCCCGAGCGGGTGTGCAGGACGGCGTTGGTGACAAGCTCGGTGACAAGCAGCGCCGCGACATCATCGAGGCTGGACTGGCCCCAATCGGCGAGAGCGGCACGCACGAAACGCCGCGCCTCAGCGGCGCTCGACGGCACGGGGGCAAGCGTGGTGCTCAGCTCGATGTCGACCACCTACCCGCGGGCCCCGCGTTCCAAGCCGGGCCCTTGTCCGTACCGCATCAGCCGACCACCCTCGCCACCAGGATGGCGACGTCGTCCTTGCGTTGCTCGGCTGCCTCGACGTCGGCCAGCAGCTGGTCGACGAGGACCTCCGGCGATGCGGAGGACCGGCTCTCGGCGAGCGCGGCGAGACGGTCCAGACCGATGGTGAGCGAGTCCTCTCTGGTCTCCACAAGACCGTCGGTGTAGAGCACCAGGGTGGTGCCGATGTCGAGGGTCGCCGTCCGCTCCGTACGATCGACGTCCGGTCCAACCCCGACGAGAGTCGAGTTGGCACCGAGCAGGTAGTCGGCCCGCCCGTCGGGTCGCATGAGCAGCGGGGGAGGATGGCCGGCGCTGCTCCACGTCAGGTGGTGGCCGGCGGGATCGTAGATGGCGTAGACGAGCGTGGCGAGCGCACCGGGCTGCGGTCCGAGGGCGAGCTCGTCGACCCGGCGAATCACGGACGCGGGGCCGCCGCCCGGCCAGGCATAGGCCCGGAGGACGTGCCGGAGCGTCCCCATGACACTGGCCGCCTCGATGTCATGGCCCACCACGTCGCCGATGACCAGTCCGACGCGGCCGTCG
>DASXYV010000448.1:0-1784 GCA_036502305.1 Acidimicrobiales bacterium | reverse complement strand
TGCCGGGCTCGGCTCCGATGTCATGCGCATCAACCCGGAGCTGGCCACGGTCACCTCGCCCTACGACGGCGAGGAGGTGGTGGCCATGCCGGCGCTGCCACTCGACGTGGCCCTGGTTCACATGAACCGCGCCGATGCCAGTGGGAACGGGCAGTTCCTCGGACCCGACCCCTATTTCGACGACCTCTTCTGCATGGCTGCTCGCCGTCGGTTCCTGTCCTGCGAGCGCCTCGTCCCCACCGAGGACCTCCTGAAGGAGGGGCCGGTGCAGTCCCTCCGGATCAATCGCATGATGACCGACGGCGTCGTGGAGGCGCCCCACGGCGCCCATTTCACCTCGTGCGATCCCGACTACGAGCGCGACGAGGAGCTCCAGCGGGAGTACGCCACCGCGGCGGGCGATCCCGAGGCGTGGGCGACGTTCCGGCGCACGTACCTCGAGCTTCCCAGCGAGGCGGAGTACCAGAAGCGGGTGCGGCCGTCGTGACCGCAGAGGCGACACTCGACGAGATCTGCGTGGTGGCCTGCGCCGAGGCCTGGCGCGGCGACGGGGAGGTGCTGGCCAGCCCCATCGGCACGGTGCCGACCATCGCCGCCAGGCTGGCCAAGGCCACCTTCGAGCCCGACCTGGTGCTCACCGACGGGGAGGCCTACATCGTGGCCAACCCGCTGCCGGTCGGCCGACCGCCCGAGAACAAGGTGATCGAGGGGTGGCTGCCGTTCCGGTCGGTGTTCGACGTCCTCTGGGCCGGTCGGCGCCACGTGATGATGGGCGCCACCCAGATCGACCGCTATGGCAACCAGAACATCGCCTGCATCGGCGACTGGCACCGGCCCAAGGCGCAGCTCCTCGGGGTCAGAGGGGCGCCCGGCAACACCGTCAACCACCCCACGAGCTACTGGGTCCCCAATCACTCCCGGCGCGCCTTCGTCGAGCGTGTCGACGTGGTGTCGGGAGTCGGCTACCAGCGCGCCGCCGAGACGGGCGCGTCCGCGTCCCGCTTCCACGAGATCCGGGTGGTGGTGACCAACAAGGCCGTCCTCGACTTCGCCACGCCCGACCACGCCATGCGGCTGCGCTCGGTGCATCCGGGGGTGACGGTCGAGGAGGTGGTGGAGGCCACGGGTTTCTCCCTCGAGGTGCCCGACGACGTCGCCGAGAGCAGGCTCCCGACCGACGAGGAGCTGCGGCTCGTGCGCGAGCTGCTCGACCCCTCGGGCCTGCGCAGGAGTGAGGTGAAGTGAGCGAGGCGCTCCACACCCGCCTCTGCGACCTGCTCGACGTCCGCTATCCGATCGTGCAGACGGGCATGGGGTGGGTGTCCGGACCGCGGCTGACCGCCGCCTCCAGTCAGGCTGGCGCACTGGGGATCCTCGCCGGCGGGACCATGACCCTCGAAGAGTTGGAGCGGGCGGTCACCGAGGTGAAGGAGCGAACCGATCGTCCCTTCGGGGTGAACTTCCGCACCGACCAGCCCGACGTGGAGGATCGGGTGGCGCTGATCGTGAAGTCGGGCGTGAAGGTGGCCAGCTACGGCCAGGCGCCGCGCCCCGACCTCATCCGCCGCCTGCGGGACAACGGCGTGGTGAACATCCCGACGATCGGCGCCCGCCGCCACGCCGAGAAGGTGGTCGAGTGGGGGGCCGACGCCCTCATCGCCCAGGGCATGGAGGGCGGCGGCCACACCGGCCAGGTGCCGACCTCGCTGCTCCTGCCCCAGGTCGTGGACGCGGTCGACGTGCCGGTCGTCGCCGCAGGCGGGTTCTTCGACGGCAGGGGACTG
>DASXYV010000447.1:0-3139 GCA_036502305.1 Acidimicrobiales bacterium | reverse complement strand
TCGAGCCGCTCGATGCCTTGTCGACCGTTCCGCACTCGGGGTCGGCGGTGTTGGGAGCCATCCCGTACCAGCCGGCCAAGGTGCACAGGGCGCCGGCCGAGGTCCCACTGAAGGCCACCACGTCGAAGTCGTCGCCGGTGCGGCGCGACCGGCCGGTGCGAGAACCCGACCAGGCCTGCTGGGTCCGGAGTATCTCGGTCAGCACACCCCAGGTGAAGGCGGCGTGCGTGCCACCGCCCTGGCACGCGATGGCGACACGCTTGGTGGCCACAGGTGTGCTGCTCCTCGATCTGGGGTCTCGGAGGCGACGGTACCGGCGCCCATCCGCAACGGACGCCGGCTCGGCCCAGAGGGAGCCCTTTCCGACCACTGGGCCCGAGCTCGGCCGCACTCGATATGGTCCTGCCCCGGAGCACGAGAAGGAGACGGCATGACCGACACCGTCACGCCCAGGAACTCAGAAGCATCAGACACCGAGATCGAGAGCGTCGAGAGCTTCCGGCAGCGGGCCCGCAGCTGGATCCGGGCCAACCTCGGACCGGCCACCGGCCGCGGCTTCGGGGGGACGGACGAGGAGGAGCTGGCGGAGATGGACCGCCAGCGCGGCCTTCAGCGCCAGCTGTTCGACGCCGGGTTCGCCGGGATCTGCGTGCCCAAGGAGTACGGCGGTCAGGGACTCACACCGGCCCACAACGACGCCTTCAACACCGAGATCTCCGGCTTCGACCACCCGTCGATGCTGCAGGTCCCGAACATGACGCCGTGCATGGCCGTCATCCTCGAGTTCGGTAACCACGAGCAGAAGCTGAAGCACGTCCCGCCGATCCTCAAGGGCGAGAACGTGTGGGTGCAGTACCTGTCCGAGCCGTCCAGCGGCTCGGACGCCGCTGGCGCCCAGACGATGGCCACCCGCGACGGCGACGAGTGGCTCCTGAACGGCTCGAAGATCTGGTCGTCGGGGGCATGGCGGGCCGACTACGGCCTGACCCTGGTCCGGACCAACGCCGATGTGCCCAAGCACCGCGGGTTGGGGGTGTTCCTGGTGCCGGCCCACGCCCCCGGGATCGAGATGCACCGCATCGAGATGCTGAGCGGCGGCAACGAGTTCTGCCAGGAGTTCTTCACCGACGTCCGCATCCCCGAGAGCGAGCGCCTGGGCGATGTCGACGACGGCTGGACGATCGGCATCCGCTGGATGTACTTCGAGCGCAGCTTCGCGCTCTCGCCGTACCTCATCCGGGCCGGCGGCGGGGAGGGCGAGGGCTTCTCGCCCTCCGATGGCGCCTTGGTGCGGTTGGCCCGCAAGGCCGGCCGGCTCGACGACCCGGTGGCGCGCGACATGATCGGCGAGGTCCGGGCCAACAACCTGGTGGCTCGGTTCACCCAGCGGCGCATCGGCCAGGGCATGCGCACCGGCTACCTCACCGACCAGGGGGCGGCGCTGTCCCGACTGCTCGGCGGTGTGACGGCGGTGAGGAGCTCGAGCGTGGCCTTCGACATCGCCGGCCCGTCGGCGGTGGCCTGGGAGGACGAGGACGGCGACATCGGCGGTCGGGGCATCGGCTTCCTGTCCCGCCAGGCGGCCGAGATCGCGGGTGGCACCACCGAGATGGCCCGCAACGTGATCAGCGAGCGGGTCCTGGGCATGCCCCGAGAGCGGGACAACTCCCGCGACATGCCCTTCCGCGAGGTGCCGAAGGGACCCAGCAACCGCTGACCTCGTCCCGACCGGGCTCTCCCCCCGACCCGGGCAGACCGGGTGTGGCTACCGTCGCTTGATGCCCGACACGGTGCTCTACGCCGTCACCGAGGGGGTCGCCACGGTGACCCTCAACCGTCCCGACCGGCTGAACGCCATCGGCGACGACATGCTCGACCGCCTCCTCGAGAGCGTGGAGCGAGCGGCCAGCGACGAATCGATCCGCGTCGTCATCCCCACCCGTGCCGGGCGAGGCTTCTGCCCGGGGGCGGATCTCGCTTCGCTGAGTCAGCCCGGCGGCAGCGGTGAGCCGGTCCCGCTCCAGACCCGGGTCGGGAGCTCACGGCGGTGGATGCGGATCTCCGAGCTCCTGTGGGGAATGCCGAAGGTCACCATCGCGGCGGTGAACGGCGCCTGTGCCGGAGCCGGTCTCTCGTGGGCGCTCGCCTGCGATCTGCGCTTCGCCGCCCGCTCAGCGGTGTTTCGCACTGCCTTCATCGGCGTGGGCGTGTCGGGCGACTACGGGGTCAACTGGTCGTTGCCCCGCATCGTGGGCTGGGGCAAGGCCCGAGAGCTCCTCTACCTCAACGAGAAGGTCTCCCCCGATGAGGCCCTGCGGCTCGGGATGGTCGCCCGGGTCGTCGACGACGGGGAGCTCCTGACCGAGGTCCGGGCGGTCGCCGCCACGCTGGCCGTCGCCCCTCGAGCCGGGGTGCTCGGCATCAAGCAGAACCTCATCGACGCCGAGTCGATGTCCCTGGCCGAAGAGCTCAACGGCGAGAGCCTCCGTCTGTCGCTGTCCCTCGGCACCGATGCGAGCCGCGCCGCAGCGCGCGCCTTCCTGGCCGGCGGGCGCGAGGCGCCCGGTGGCGGCTGATCAGTCGGCGGTCATCAGGAAGGCGGCGGAGAACGGGCCCACGGCGTTGGCCCAGGCCGCCACCTTGGCGTCCGGAACCTGCCGCGCGCCGGACTCGCCCCGCAGTTGGCGGATCGACTCGATGCAGAAGTTGGCCCCGTGGCGACGCCCGACGTTGCAGGCCCCCCCGTCGGTGTTCACCGGAAGGCTGCCGCCGAGACGGGTTGCCCCCGAGGCCACGAACGGACCGGCCTCGCCCTCGCCGCAGAACCCCATCGCCTCCAGCCACTGGAACACGATGATCGTGAAGCCGTCGTAGAGCTGGGCGCAGTCGACGTCGGAGGGCTTGAGGTCGGTCCGTGACCACAGCGTCTCGGCGGCGTGGAAGGGCGAGCTGTGGTTCATGTCGCGGACCTTCTCGAAGCCGCCGGGAAGCACGTCGATGCCGGAGTGGGCGGCGGCCTCGACGTACACCGGCTTCTTCTTGAAGTCCCGGGCCCGCTCCTCGGTCGTGTAGATGATCGCCGAGGCCGAGTCGACCGGGTAGTCGCAGTCGAGGAGCCGCATCGGCTTGCTCACGTAGC
>DASXYV010000446.1:0-4442 GCA_036502305.1 Acidimicrobiales bacterium | reverse complement strand
GGCGGGGTTGGGGTCCCCGCCGCTCGGAGGAGGGCGGGGTTGGGGACCCGCCCGGGGCGGCGAAGCCGGCAGCAGCCCACGGCCGGCGGCGGGGTTGGGGTCCCCGCCGCTCGGAGGAGGGCGGGGATGGGGACCCGCCCGGGGCGGCGAAGGCGGCAGCAGCCCACGGCCGGCGGCGGGGTTGGGGTCCCCGCCGCTCGGAGGAGGGCGGGTATGGGGACCCGCCCGGGGCGGCGAAGCCGGCAGCAGCAGAGCAGTCGTGCTCGTGGGCCGGGGGTCGAGCGACCCTGATGCCAACGCCGACCTCTACAAGGTCGGGCGCCTGCTCGACGACTCGCGGGGGCTGGGGATGGTCGAGCCGGCCTTCGTCTCCCTCGCCCGTCCGTCGGTGACCGACGCCCTCGACCGCTGCCGGCGACTTGGTGCCACCAGCGTCGCCGTCGTGCCCTACTTTCTCTTCACCGGGCTCCTGGTCGACCGAATCGAGCGACAGGCCCGGGCCTGGGCCGAGCGTCATCCCGACGTCGAGGTCGTGGTGGGCAGCGAGCTCGGTCCCGACGAGCGCGTCGGCCGCCTCGTCCTCGAGCGCTACGACGAGGCGAGGACCGGCGGCGCGGTCATGAACTGCGACTGCTGCATCTATCGCACGGCGCTACCGGGCTACGAGCAGCGCGTCGGAGCCCCTGCCGCCGGCGCCACCCACACGCATTGAATCGTGTGCGGGCTGCGTCCGGGGCTTTTGTCCACGGACGGCCCATTTGCAGGTCAGCGGGCGGGTCAGGGCGAAGGAGACTCGCCATGCGCAAGCCCCTCGGCAGGGTGCCCTTCCGATCCACTGCCACCGTCGTTGGAGCCGTCCTCGCCGGCATCTTCACCGTCGCGACGTCGGCCGGGACAGCGACCGCGGCCACGGGCCTGGAAGGCATCCCGGCCTACTCACACATCGTCACCATCGTCCTCGAGAACGAGGGCTTCGATTCCACCTACGGTCCGGCGAGCCCCGCCACCTACCTCAAGTCGCTGGTCCCGCAGGGCGTGTTGGCGACGAACTACTACGCCACCGGACACGCCAGTCTGGACAACTACATCGCCATGACCAGCGGGCAGCCGGACCAACCGCTCACCGGGTCCGACTGCGCCACCGTCAACCTCTACACCTGCGTCCAGGGCCAGCAGGCCATGTCGAACGGCGCCAACGTCGGCGACCAGCTGGACGCCGCCGGCCTCGGCTGGAAGCAGTACGCCGACGGGATCAGCACGAGCTGCCTGCACGCCTCCTACAGCCCCACGGCGGGTACCGACCCCTACCAGGGCGCGGGGGCGAGTCCTCCGCCCGCCGGCCCCAACTACGCCGACCGGCACGTGCCGTTCCTCTACTACTCCGACGTTGTCGGCAACGACGCCCGCTGCCAGGCTCACGACGTGCCGTACTCCCAGCTCAGCACCGACATCACCAACGACACGGTTCCCGCCTACTCGTTCGTCACGCCCGACACCTGCAACGACGGGCACGACAATCCCTGTGCAGGCAAGACGACCGGCGGCCTGACCGCAGCCGATGCCTGGCTCTCAGCGAACATCCCCTCGCTCCTCAGCTACCTCCAGGCCCACAATGGTCTGCTGGTCATCACGACCGACGAGTCTTCGACCAGCGACACGACCGGCTGTTGCCACGGTGGTCCCGGCGGCGGCCCGGGCTTCGGCGGGCGAGTCGGACTGTTGGCGCTCGGCCCGGGGGTCAAGGCCGGGCAGACCATCTCGACCGCGTATGACCACGCGTCACTGCTGCGAACCGTGGAGGACTCCTTCGGCATCAGCAGCTATCTGAACAACGCGTCGTCTTCGGTCGCCATGCGCGACCTCTTCGTCGGCTGAGCAGCCGCCGCGCTGAGCGTCGGAAGAGTTGTCGCGTTCCACATTTGGTCGAAAGCGGGCGCGGCGCGCCAGGTCGCGGAGGCCCTTTTCGACCAAATGTGCAACAGCAGGACTATCGGAGCCAGGCCGGTCGAAGCAGTGAGCGGTCGCAGCGAGGCGCCTCCTACAGCTGGAGGGACTTCACCTCCAGGTACTCCTCCAGGCCGAAATGGCCGAGCTCCCGGCCGTTCCCCGACTGCTTGTAGCCACCGAACGGCGCCAGGGGGTTGAAGCTGCCCCCGTTGACCTCGACCTGGCCGGTCCGAAGCCGGCGGGCGACCTCCTTGGCCCGATCGGCGTCGCCTGCCCAGACCCCGCCTGCCAACCCGTAGACGCTGTCGTTCGCGATGTTGACGGCTTCCTCCTCCGTGTCGTAGGGGAGGATGGCCAGGACCGGCCCGAAGATCTCCTCCTGGGCGATCGTCATGCCTGGCCGCACGTCGGAGAAGACAGTCGGCCGCACGAAGTAGCCGAGCTCCTGTCCCTCGGGTGCCTCGGCGCCGCCGGTGAGGAGTCGGGCACCTTCGTCGATCCCCTTCTGGATGTACCCACGGACGCGCTCTCGCTGCGTCGCGGACACGAGCGGTCCGAGGCGCGACCCGTCGGCGAACGGGTCGCCAGGGGTGTAGGTCTCGGCCGCGTGCACCGCCAGGTCCTCGACCTCGGCCAATCTCGAGCGAGGGACGATCATGCGGGTGAGCGCGCTGCAGGTCTGGCCCGAGTTGAGGAAGCACGCCCCCACGCCAGCGGGTACGGCACGCTCAAGATCGGCGTCGTCGAGGATGACATTGGGCGACTTCCCGCCGAGCTCGAGCGCGATCCGCTTGACGGTGCCGGCGGCCAGCTCGCTGACCCGCTTGCCGGCTCTCGTCGATCCCGTGAACGAGAGCATGTCGATGTCCGGATGCGCCGCGATCGCTTCGCCGACCACCGGGCCGACCCCGCTCACCAGATTGAACACGCCAGCTGGGAGACCGACCTCGTCGATGATCTCCGCCAGGATGAACGCGTTGAGCGGAGCCACCTCGCTGGGCTTCAGGACGATGGTGCAGCCGGCCGCCAGCGCCGGAGCGACCTTGGCCGCGATCTGGTGAAGGGGGTAGTTCCACGGGGTGATGGCCCCCACCACCCCGACGGGCTCCCTGACGACGAGCGAGTTGCCGATCTGTTCCTCGAAGGTGAACTCGGTCGCCAGCTGGGCCATCGATCCGAAGCTCATCGTCGGCAGACCGGCCTGGATGATCATCGAAAGGTTGATCGGCATGCCGACCTCGCTGGCGATGGTGTTGGCGATGTCGGCCATCCGGGCCTGCAGGCCCTCCTGGATGCGCGACAGGTACTTCGAGCGCTCCTCGGCCGAGGTCGCCGACCACGACGGGAACGCCGCCTTTGCCGCCTTGGCGGCGCGGTCCACGTCCTCGGGCGTGCCCTCGGGGATGGTGCCCATGACCTCCTCGGTGGTCGAGTTGGTCACGTCGATCGTCCCCTTGCCGGCAGAGGGCACCCAAGCCCCGTCGACATAGATCTTGTCCCGGATCTGCATGACGCCTCCCTGGGCCCGTGGCCCTCATCGACCGGCCATCGACTGTCGAACACTTTAGGCCGGCTCCCGCCGCGCCGGCCTCCCGGGCCGGCCTAGCCGCGCGAGCTGCACACGACGGTCAGGCACGACTGCCCGGGCTGCGAGCCGGAGCCCGGCGGCGGGCCGGAGCCGCCCGAGGAGGGCGGGGACGACGGCGAGGATGGGGGCGGCCCGGCGGAGCCTCCCGAGCTGCTCGAGCTCGACCCGTAGAACAGGGGGATCAGCTGCTTCAGCTGGTCGGCCGAGGGATGCGGGGCGAGGTGGCTGTAGTCGGCGGCGGGGCCCACCTGCCAGAAGGAGAAGGTCTCGGCGTAGTCCCCGGCGGGCGACGAGAAATCGTCACAGCCGTCGCAGCCGAACCAGGGCTGCGAAGTCGACGCGCCGCGCAGCTGCAGCCACCGCTGGCGGCGCTCCGGGGTGTTGTAGGCCACGTCGGCGGCGTGACCGATCTCGTGGGCGACGACGTGGGCGACCATCAGCCTCGACTCGCCATTCCGCAGATAGATCTCGATGCGGTGCTGGTCGAAGATCGTCTGGCCCATCAGATCCGCCCGGGGCCCGAGGAAGACGATCTGGTACCCGAGCTGCTGCCAGGGATACGAGATCTGCGACAGGGCGGCCGCACCGATCGGAGGCGGAGGGGGCGTGGGCGGAGTGGAGCGAACCGGGGGTGTGGCCGGCGATGGAAGCGGTGGGGGCGTCGACGGGGGACTGGGGTCCGGCGCCACGACGATCGGGCCGCCGGGATCGATGCTGACGGGCGGCTGGCTGAGCGCATGCGCGGTCCTGGCCGGGGCGGCGTGGGTTGGCGTGTGCCCGATCGACATCAACGCGCCGGCAGTGCCGCCACCCAGCGCCGCGCTGGCAGCCACGGTGCCGACGAGGACCCGTCTCGTCAGCCGAGGCATGCGCAGCCCAGCCTTGGCCAGGCGCCCCTTCCCCAATC
>DASXYV010000445.1:0-2910 GCA_036502305.1 Acidimicrobiales bacterium | reverse complement strand
CGTGCAGCTGAGCCTCGACCTCGGGCTCCAGAAACAGCTCGACAGCGCCCTGGCCCAGGAGATCGGGAGCCTGGGCGGGAACCACACCGGGGCAGCCGTCGTCCTCGATCCCCGGGATGGCTCGGTCCTGGCGATGTCGTCGTTCCCGAGCTACGACCCGTCGGTGTGGATCGGGGGCATCAGCTCGGCGGCCTACGCCAATCTCCAGAACCCGGCCGGCAACTTCCCGCTCATCAACCGGGCCATCGGCGGCCTCTACACCCCCGGCTCGTCGTTCAAGATGCTCACGGCGACGGCCGCGCTCGATACCGGGATCATCTCGCCCGACACCGTGTACAACGACGGGGGCAGCTACACGATCCCCGGCTGTACGAGCGGGGCCTGCACCCTGGCGTCGGAGGGGCTGGGGCCGGTGAACGTCACCAGGGCCCTGGCCGGCTCCGACGACGCCTACTTCTACAACCTGGGCGATCTGTTCTGGAACCAGCGGACCCGCTACGGCCTCAGCCCGATCCAGGACATCGCCAGCACCTACGGCGTGGGAGTGCCTTCGGGGGTCGACCTCCCGGGTGAGTCGGTGTCACGGGTCGACAGCCCGCAGGTACGCCAGAGGCTGCACGCCGCCAACCCCAAGGCCTTCCCCAATGGGGGCTGGTACGTGGGAGACAACGTCGAGATGGCCTTCGGTCAGGGCGGGACGGTCGTCACGCCGCTCCAGCTGCTCAATGCCTACGCCAGCTTCGCCAACGGCGGCACCGTCTTCCAGCCCCGGGTGGCCGCCGACGCCGTCGACCAGTCCGGGCACCCGGTGAAGAACTTCACCCCGGTGGCCGCTCGACACGTCCCCCTGCCGGCGACCACCCGGGACCCGATGCTCGCCGGGCTCAAGGGCGTCACGCTGCCGGGAGGAACGGCGGGCGGGACCTTCGCCGGCTTCCCCCAGAACATCATGGCGGTGGCGGGCAAGACCGGCACCGCGGACCATGTCGGCGAGAAGCCGACGTCGGTGTTCATGTCCTTTGCGCCCGCCGACAACCCGCAGTACGCGGTGGGCGTCATCATCGATCAGGGAGGCTTCGGAGCCCAGGCAGCCGCACCCGTGGCCCGTTCGGCGTACGAGTACCTCCTCGCCAACCCGGTCCGGCCCATGGCGAACCCGGTGCCGGGACCCTCGGCGACCCTGCCGCCCCTGCCGGGCCCGGTGCCGGTCAATGCGGCCAGCGGGGAGGGCGCCGGAAACGGAACGAGATGACCGTCCTCTCCTTCGGGGTCGAGGGCCGGGCCTGAGGCGCTGGCTACACTCGATGTGGAGATGACCTCACTCTGGCCGCGGATCGAGCCGCTCCTGGCCAAGGTGGGCAAGCCCGCCCGCTACATCGGCTGCGAGGATGGAGCCCAGCGACCGGTCCACCGGGCCGGCCTCACCTCGTGGCTCCTGGTATATCCCGACGCCTACGAGATCGGGCTGCCCAACCAGGGTCTGCAGATCCTCTACGAGATCCTCAACGAGCGGCCTGACGCGCTGGCCGAGCGGGCCTACGCCCCCTGGGTCGACATGGAGGCCCTCATGCGGGCCGGCTCGGTCCCCCTGTTCTCCGTCGAGACCCACCGCCCCGCCGGCGCCTTCGATCTCCTCGCCTTCAACCTGTCGGCCGAGCTCGTCTACACCAACGTCCTCAACTGCATCGATCTGGCGGGCGTCCCGGTGCGGTCGGCCGACCGCAGCCCGCACGACCCGCTCGTGGCGGCGGGCGGACACTGCACCTTCAATCCCGAGCCCCTGGCGGACTTCGTGGACCTGTTCGTGATCGGTGACGGGGAGGAGGCGGTCGGCGACATCACCGATGTGGTGCGGGAGTGGACGGCGAGCGGCCGGACCCCCGGTTCCCGCGCCCACGTGCTGCGAGCCCTGTCCAAGGTGCCCGGGGTGTACGTGCCGTCGATGTACGAGGTCGCCTACGAGGGCGGACGGTTGGTGGCCGTGACCCCGCGGTACCCGGACGTGCCCGAGCGGGTGGAGAAGCGGACGATCTCCGACCTGGCGGCCTGGCCCTATCCCAAGCGCCAGCTGGTCCCGCTCACCGAGGTGGTACACGACCGCCTGAACGTCGAGATCTTCAGAGGCTGCACGCGGGGGTGCCGGTTCTGTCAGGCGGGGATGATCACCCGACCCGTCCGCGAGCGTCCGGCCCAGCAAGTGCGCCGGATGGTGAGTGACGGTCTCGCCCGCACCGGCTACGACGAGGTCAGCCTCACCTCGCTGTCGAGCGCCGACTACTCCGGCATCGAGTCGGTCGTCGGGGACGTGATCAACGACCCGATGTGCTCGGGCCAGGTCTCGGTGAGCCTCCCGAGCCTTCGCGTGGACGCCTTCACCGTCGGTGTCGCCACCGAGATCCAGAAGGTCCGCCGCACCGGTCTCACCTTCGCGCCCGAGGGCGGGACCTGGCGGATGCGCCAGGTGATCAACAAGCTCATCCGCGAGGAAGACCTCTACGGGGCGATGGAGTCGACCTTCTCGCAGGGTTGGCAGAGGGTGAAGCTCTACTTCCTCATCGGGCTTCCGACCGAGACCGACGAGGACGTCCTCGGGATCGCGGAGCTGGCTCGCAACTGTGTCGCCATCGGGCGGCGTCACGCCCGACACGTGACCGTGACCGCCTCGGTCGGCGGCTTCGTGCCCAAGCCGCAGACGCCGTTCCAGTGGTTCGGCCAGACGACGACTGCCGAGCTGCATCGCCGGGTGCGTTTGTTGCGCGACGCCACCCGGCGCGACCGCGGGCTGAACCTGCGGTGGCACGACCCCGAGGCGACGCTCGTCGAGGGCATCGCCAGCCGGGGCGATCGCCGGCTCGGGCCGGTCATCGAGCAGGTCTGGCGGAACGGCGGGACCTTCCAGGAGTGGTCGGA
>DASXYV010000444.1:0-1828 GCA_036502305.1 Acidimicrobiales bacterium | reverse complement strand
CTCCAGCCGGCCGACGAGGTGGCGCAATCCGTCGATGTCCATCGCCTCGTGGAGGCAGTCGTAGACCGTCTGGCGCACGAGCAGGTGATCGGGAAGGGCGACCGGCCCGGCGACGGCATTCTCCTGACAGGCGGCCAGGGCCGGGAAGACCGCGGCCATGAGGTCGTCGGACTCCATGCGCTGGATGGGCAGAGGGTTGCGGCGTCCGCCCTTGAAGCGCAGCACGGCGAGGGCCCGGGTCAGGTTCCAGCGCCAGCGGGCGGTGAACATCGGCGAGGCGAGGACCGCCTGGACGAGCACGTCCTGGACCGTGGGTGAGCGCAGCATCCGCGGCGCGTCGGCCAGCGGGAAGCTGTGCTGCGGCCCGAGCGAGAGCACGACCGCATCGTCGTTGGCGGCAGCCTGGAGCTCGAAGTCGAATGTGGCGCAGAACCGCTTGCGCAGGGCGAGCCCGAAGCCGCGGTTGATCCGTCCACCGAACGGCGTGTGGGCGACGAGCTGCATCCCACCTGTCTCGTCGAAGAAGCGCTCGAACACGACGTCGTCGGTCGTGGGCAGGACCCCGAGGACGGCGCGCCCCGCGGCCAGGTACTCGACCATCTGAGTCGCCGGCTCGGTGTCGATGCCGCACACCTCGACGAGGTGTGCGATGGCGCCCGGCTTGTCGCCCGCGGCCAGCCTCTCGTCCACGGCCCGGCGCAGGCCGGAGACCTCGGCCGAGAGCTCGTCGGTGCGCGCCGGTGCCTCGCCGAGCCAGAACGGGATGGTGGGGTGCACTCCTTCGGCATCGACGACCCGGACCACGCCCTGCTCGACCCGCCGGATCCGCCAGGAATGGGACCCGAGCAGGAAGACGTCGCCCGCCATCGACTCGATGGCGAAGTCCTCGTTGACCGTGCCGACGAACGTGTCGTCCGGATCGAGGAGGACCCGGTAGTCACCCACCTCGGGAATGGCTCCGCCGCTGGTCAGCGCAGCCAGACGGGCGCCCCGGCGCCCCCGCAGCGAGCCGTTGACCCGGTCGCGGTGCACGTAGGCGGCTCGGCGACCTCGGCCTGTCTGGACGCCGTCGGACACGAACTCGAGCACGCCCTCGTAGTCGGACTCCCCGAGCCCGGCGTAAGGGGCCGCGTGCCGGAACAGATCGAGCAGGTCTGCTTCCTTCCACTCCTCGGCCGCCACCTCGGCCACGACCTGCTGGGCGAGGATGTCGAGGGGCGCGACCGGCGGCTGGAGCGAGTCCAGCCGACCCGCCCGCACCGCGGTGAGGAGGGCGGCGCACTCCAACAGCTCGTCGCGGGTCAGGGGGAACAAGCGACCCGAGGGCGTGCCGGCTCTGGAGTGGTTCGACCGACCGACCCGCTGGAGGAACGTGGCGATGCTCCGCGGTGAGCCGATCTGGCAGACCAGCTCCACCGGGCCGATGTCGATGCCGAGCTCGAGCGACGCCGTTGCGACCAGGGCTCTCAGGTCGCCGGCCCGCAACCGGGCCTCCACCCGCTGGCGCCGCTCCCGGGAGAGGCTGCCGTGGTGGGCCGCCACCTGCTCCGGGCCGAGCCGCTCGCCCAGCTGGTGCGCCAGCCGCTCCGAGAGGCGCCGTGTGTTGACGAACACCAGTGTGGTGCGGTGCTCGCGCACGTGGCTGGCGATCCGGTCGAGGACCTCCCCCAGCTGCTCGGTCGACGCAGCCGCACCCAGCTCCGTCTCCGGGAGCTCGAGGGCGAGGTCGAGGTCGCGCTGATGGCCGCAGTCGACGATCGATGCCGCCGGTCGGTGCCCGACGCCCACGAGCAGCCGTCCGATCGCCTCGATCGGACGCTGGGTGGCC
>DASXYV010000443.1:0-16899 GCA_036502305.1 Acidimicrobiales bacterium | reverse complement strand
GGCGGGTCGGCAGCCACACGCCGCCGTAGCGGTCGGAGTGTGCGATCGGACAGCCCTGTCGAAGCTCGTCCCAGATGGGATACGGGTCGGCGGCCCAGGCCTCGTCGGTGTGATCGAAGTCCTTCGCCCAGTCCTCGACGGCTGGATTGTGCGTCATCAGCGTTCCTCCCTCTCACGTCGACGGTGGCCGGCCCGGGAGGCCGGCCCGGGGGCACAGAGCAGGACGGTCAGGGACTGGTGGAACACCTCCGCGGCCCGGGTGGTGGGCTCGAGCAGCCGCTGGACGGCGAGACCCTCTCCGAGCCCGTGCACTGTCGACGCCAGGGTGTCGGCGTCCAAGGGCAGCTCGACCCCAAAGCGCGCCGACTGATGGCGCAGGACCTGGGCGAGGGCGGCATGGGTGGCCCGATGGCGGTCCCGGAGCCTGCGTCGAAGGGAGGCGCTGTGGCGGGTGCTCAGGGTGAGCTCGATCTGGAGCACCGGCCACTCGGGGTTGGTCTCGATGCGGCTCCCGAACCACCGGCTCACCCGGTGGATGAGATCGTCGATGTCGATGGCGGCCGACAAGGCCTCGGCCAGCAGCCGGCTCCGTTCGGCCGCGTGCCGATCGAGCACGGCGAGCACGAGGTCCTCTTTGCTGGCGAAGTTGGAGTAGATGGCGCCCGACGTGAATCCCGCGGTCTCGGCGACGGCGGCGATGGTCGTGCCGTGGAAGCCCTTCTCCAAGAAGGTGGTGGTGGCCGCAGCCAGGACGCGATCGCGGGTCTCAGCTTGCTGCTGCTCGCGGCTCAGGCGCATCGTCGAGGTCACGCAGATAACAGCATAATCTGGATTGTGTCGATATCGCAAGGCAGGCGATTGCGGGCGGCGAGGGGAAGCCAGAGGGCAGAGTGGGCTGCTCGGCCACAAGTGGGCTGCTCGGCCACAGCAGTGCAGCTCCCGGGAGCACAGCTCCCAGCTGCGCAGCCCCGGGCGGCCACCGCGGGACCGGTCTCGCGGCGTTCGGACGAGGAGGGCTGGGATGTCCCGGTTGGTTCGCAGCACGTTCGCGGTGTCGCTCGCCGCGGCTGCAGTTCTCGTGGCCGAGCTCGTGCCCTTCGGGCTGCGAGCCACGGCGGCGACGAGCGTCGCGGCGCAGACGGAGTGGCCGTCGTACGGCGCCGACCCGGCGAACAGCCGTACCGTCGCAGGCGGCCCGGCCGCGACGCGCGTCCCTTCGCTGGTGCAAGCCTGGCGAGACGACTTCACCGACGGCGACTTCACCGGGACGCCCGTGGTGGCCGGCGGCGTCGCCTACGTGGGCTCGAACGGCGGCATCGTCCGAGCCGTTCAGGCCGTCGATGGCGGCACCCACCCCGCGGGGTCCGTGCTGTGGTCGACGTCGGTGTCGCCCGACCCTGTCAACGGCTCGCTGGCTGTGCGTGGAGCCACCGTCTACGTCCCGGTCGCCAAGGTCGGCGGCCCCTATGTCGTCGCCCTGGACGCCGCGACCGGCCGCCGGCTCTGGTCGACGGTGCTCGACACCTCGACCGACGCCGACGTCTACGGCTCGCCCACGGTGGTCCCGGCGCCCGACGGCCGCCTCCTCGTCCTGGAAGGGGTCTCGGCCGTGAGTGGCGACCCCGCGTCCCCCCTTCGGGGAAGCGTCACCGCCCTCGACGCCGCCAACGGCGGGGTCGTCTGGAAGCAGTACACCGTACCGGCCGGGTTCAACGGGGGAGCGGTGTGGTCGACGCCTTCCGTCGACGTTGCCGCCGGGGCGGTGTACGTCGGAACCGGCAACGCCTATTCCGGCCCGGCGGCGCCGACCACCGACGCCATGCTCCAGCTCGACCTCGCCACCGGCGCCATCCGCGGGTTCTTTCAGGCCACGAAGGATGACATGTTCAGCTCGAGCACGCCCGGGCTCGACTTCGACTTCGGCGCCTCGCCCAACCTCATCGACGTCGGAGGGCGGCACCTGGTGGGGGAGGGAGAGAAGGGCGGCGCCTACTGGGTCCTCGACCGCACCACCATGCAACCCGTCTGGCACACCCAGGTGGGACCGGGCTCGGAGGTCGGCGGCATCCTCGGGTCCACCGCCTACGACTCGGCCGCCGACCAGATCGCGGGGCCGATCTCCGCTCCCGGCTATGTGTGGTCCGTCGCGGCTTCGACTGGCACGCCGAAGTGGGTGACCGCAGCCCTCGGTGATCCCATCCACTTCTCGCCCATTGCCATCAGCAACGGCGTCGTCTACTCGCTGGTGTCGAGCGGCTTTCTCGGCGCCTGGAGCGAGCAGACCGGCCTGCCCCTCGCTCAGCTCTCATTGTCCAAGCCGGGATCGACCACCCCCGCGGCCTCGCTCGGGGGCGTCTCGGTGGCCGACGGCCTCGTCATCGCCAACACCGGCACGCAGGGGAGCAACGGCTCTGTCGTCGCCTTTCGCGCCCCGCCCGCCTGACGGCCGACCACGTCAGATGGGGTCTCCTCCACCCCTAATAATTTGACGCTCGAACCAAGCGAACTAGGGTATCGCCATGTCCGCGCGCCGTGAGCGGCCGCCTCGCGCCGGGTGGCAACTGCTCGCCACGGCGGTGAAGGAACAGCGGAGCTGGGTGGCCCTCGGGGTGACCGCCGGCCTGTTCTGGACGGCGGCGAAGGTCGCCGTGCCAACGCTCGCCCAGCTCGCCATCGACCAGGGCATCATCTCCCGGGACGACAGGGCGCTGCTCGAGTGGTCGTTGGCCATATTGGCCGTCGGCATCGTGTCGGCCGTGTGCACCGGGCTGCGCAGGTTCTACGCCTTCGCGATCTCCTACCGGGCCGAGACCGACCTTCGGGACCGGCTCTTCGCCCATCTCCAACGTCTGCACTTCGCCTTCCACGACCACGCCCAGACAGGTCAGCTCATGGCTCGGGCAGCCACCGACCTGCTCCAGGTGCAGAGCTTCTTGACTCTCATCCCGATCACCATCGGCAACGCGCTCACCGTCGTCGCGGTGATCGTGATCTTGTTCGTCTCCAATGCCGGACTGGCAGCGCTGGCACTCGTCGCACTCCCGCTCATCAACATCGTGGCCAAGAGATTCGCCAGCAACATCCACCCCGTCTCACTCGAGCTGCAGCAGCAGCTGGCAGGGGTGGCCAGCGTGGTCGAGGAGACCGTGGTCGGGGTCAGGGTGGTGAAGGGGTTCGGGGCCGAGCCGATCCAGGAAGGCAAGCTGCGGGCGTGGGTCGATCGGGTGTTCGACCGCGCCGTGCTGCTCGGGCGGATGCGGGCGTCGTTCATGCCTCTCCTCGATTTCCTGCCCGCCATGGGCCTGGTGGCCGTGCTGTGGTACGGAGGCCACCAGGTGCTCAGCGGTCATCTGAGCGTCGGCGAGCTCGTCGCCTTCATGACCTACATCCTCATGCTCATCGCGCCGCTGCGCATGCTGGGCATGATCATCGCCATGGCCCAGCGGGCGGTGGCCTCGGCCACGCGCATCGACGAGGTTCTGGCCACCCATCCGGCGATCGTCGACCGGACCGACGGCCAGACGTTGCCCGCTGGCCATGGCGAGCTGCGCTTCGAGCGGGTCAGCTTCGCCTACCTGCCGCCGGAGGGCGGCGAGCTGAGCGACGCCGGGATGCCCGTGCTCGACGGGCTCGACCTGGTGGTGCGCCCGGGCGAGGCCGTGGCCCTGGTCGGAGCCACTGGGTCGGGCAAGACCACCGTGGCCCGCCTCATCCCCCGCTTCTACGAGGTCCTCGGCGGGCGCATCACCATCGACGGCGTGAGCGTGCAGGACCTGCGTCTGCGCGAGCTCCGCCGCGCTGTGGGGATCGTCTTCGAGGACACGTTCCTCTTCAGCGACAGCATCCGCAACAACATCGCCTTCGCTGACCCCGATGCCCCGCAAGACGCGGTCGAGTGGGCGGCGCGACGCGCCGGCCTGCACGACTTCGTCGCCGTCCTGCCCGACGGCTACGACACGGTTGTCGGCGAGCAGGGGTTCGCGTTGTCGGGCGGCCAACGACAGCGGGTGGCCCTGGCCAGAGCGATCCTGGCGGATCCGCGGATCCTCATCCTCGACGACGCCACTTCCTCGGTCGACCCCACCAAGGAGCACGAGATCCGCGAGGCCCTTGCCGCGGTGATGAAGGGTCGCACGACCATCGTCATCGCCCACCGCCCGGCGACGGTGGCCCTGGCCGACCGCGTCGTGCTGCTCGACCACGGCCGCATCGTGGCCGAGGGGACCCACACCGAGCTGCTCGCCACCAGTGAGCGGTACCGCGCGCTCCTGGCCCAACAGGAGGAGGGCGAGGTGCTGGCCCGATGATGGCCTGGGGATCGGGCGCGGTCAGGGACGAGGAGAAGCTGTCGTCGACCCAGGCCCGGCAGGTGGTCCGGCGGTCGGTGCGCATGCTTCGCCCCTACCGGCGTCAGGTGGTGGTCGCCCTTGTCGTGCTCCTCGTCTACACCCTGGCGATGCTCGCCGGTCCGCTGATGGTGAGGCTGGGCATCGATCGAGGCCTGCGCGTCCACGACGGCGCCGTCCTCAACGCGGCGGTGATCGGATACCTCGTGGCGGCCATCGTGGCGGTCGTGCTGGGCCGCACTCAGATCCGGCTCATCACCAGGGTGGGCGAGAGCTTCCTCCGGGATCTGCGGGTGCGGGTCTTCGATCACCTCCAGGCCATGGGGATGACGTTCTTCGACTCCCAGCCCGCGGGACGGCTCGTGTCCAGGATGACCTCGGACGTCGACGCCCTTCAGACGCTGGTGCAGCAGGGCCTCGTCATGTTCATCCAGAACGCCCTGCTGTTCGTGGCCACGATCATCGTTCTCGTCGTTCTCTCGCCCGTGCTGGCGGCGGTGTGCCTGGCCTCGATGCCCGTCGTGGTCGTCGCCAGCGTCCGCTTCCGCCGGGACTCGAACGTCGCCTACCTCACCGTGCGCGATCGGGTGGGCCAGACGCTGTCCACGCTGCAGGAGAGCCTGTCGGGGATCAGGGTGGTCCAGGCCTTCGCCCGCGAGGAGTCGCAGAACGAGGTCTTCGTCAGCCACAACCGCGCCCAGCTCGACGCGAATCTCCGGGCCGTGCGCATCTCCGCCCGGTATTTTCCGGTCATCGAGCTGGCGGGCATCGGCACCATGGCCATCATCGTGGGCGTGGGCGGGGTGCTCGTGCACGACAACTTCATCACCGTCGGAACGGTGGCCGCCTTCGCCCTGTACCTGACCAACCTGTTCGAGCCCATCCAGCAGCTGAGCCAGCTGTTCAACACAGTGCAGCAGGCCGGGGCTGCGCTCAAGAAGCTCTTCGATCTCATCGACATCCCCTCGGATCTCATCGAGCGGCCCGGAGCTGTCGATCTGCCGCCGAACGGCGAGCTGGTCGTGGACGACGTCGGGTTCTCCTACGACGGCCGGTCCCGGGTGCTCGGAGACGTGAGCCTCACCGTTCGTGAGGGCGAACGCCTGGCCCTCGTCGGCCCGACGGGGGCGGGCAAGTCGACGCTGGCCAAGCTCATGGCCCGGATGTACGACCCCGCCGAGGGCTGCATCACCTATGGCGGCGTCGACCTGCGCGACGCCACCTTCGCGTCGCTCCGCCACCGGATCGTGGTGGTGCCGCAGGAAGGCTTTCTCTTCGATGGCACCATCCTCGAGAACGTGGCCATCGGCCGACGGGGCGCCGACGAGCAGGAGGTGCGCCGCGCCCTGCGCCTGATCGGCGTGGAGGAGCGCTTCCTGGCGCTGCCCGAGGGGCTCTCGACGCCGGTGCGCGAGCGCGGCTCGAGACTGTCCGCGGGTGAGCGCCAGCTGGTGTCCCTCGCCCGGGCGGCCCTGGCCAATCCCGCCGTGCTGGTGCTCGACGAGGCCACCTCGAGCCTCGATCCGGGGACGGAGGCCGCCGTGGAGCGCGCCATGGCCACCCTGATGCAGGGGCGCACGGTCGTCGTCATCGCCCACCGGCTGTCCACGGCCGAGCGGGCCGACCGGGTGGCCGTCGTCGATCATGGGGAGCTGGTCGAGGAGGGCACCCACGACCAGCTCCTGGTAGAACGCGGACGCTACGCGGCCCTGTTCGCGTCATGGGCCGGCGAGCACCACGGACACGTCCCGAGCGACTCCGTCGTCAGCTCGTGAACGACGCCGACAGGTAGGCGTCCATGGCCTCGCGCCACAGGCGGAGCCCCTCGAGGGCGCGCTCCCGGTCGCGAGGCGCCAGGTGTGCAGCGATCGCTTCCAGCCGGGCGTTGGTCTCGGCGTCGGCCTCCGCCAGCACCCGACGGCCCTGGTCGGTGAGGGCGTGCGTGACGCGCCGGCGATCGCCCCCGTCGGACTGCCGGCTCACCAGGCCGCGGGCGACGAGGCCGTCGACGATGGCGGTCACACTCGGCGGGCTGACGGAAAGCTTCGACGCGAGGGCCGACGCCACCGCTGAACCATCCCCGAGCATGACCAGCACGCGGTACTGCGGCAGGGAGAGGTCCCTCTGGCTCAGGGCCTTCTCCACGTGTTTGGCCAGTCGCGCCGCGGCCCGGCCCAACGGGACACGATCCCGCTGCTTGGCCTCGCCCGGCTTGCGCTCGCTCACCGACATTCCGCCCACCACCAGAAGTCTGCCGATCGCCGAAGCGACCATCTGCAGTCATCCTAACAGTTTGGCTCTCGAAACAAAACACGGCTAGCATGCTCGTCGAGCGAGCTGCGCTCACCGATTCCCGTTCACCGATTCGGAGCTTGGGGGACGACGTGAGGCTCGACCTGGGGCCGGAGCTGGAAGCGTTCCGACGAGAGCTTGGGGACTGGATCGAGGACAACCGGGCCGAGGGTCTGGAGGACGTCGACGAGCGGGCGATGTACCTCGGGACCGCCGAGCTCGCCGAGCCGGAGCCCGGCGTTGCGCGGTGATGAGGTCGTGGTGAGCGCGTCCGGCGACGTCACGGCCGAGCAGCGGCTCGAGGCCATGGGTCGGGGAATGACGCTCTCCCTGTGGGCCTCGACGAAGCCCGACGCACCTGCGGTCGTGTCCGAGCACGGTACCCGGAGCTTCGCCGACCTCAACGGCCGCGCCAACCAGCTTGTTCGGGCCCTGCGCCGTGGTGGCATCGAGGCGGGCGACAGCGTCGCCCTGTTGTGTGGGAACCGCGCAGAGTTCGCCGAGGCGGTGGCGGCCACTCAGCGCGCCGGGTTGCGGCTCACGCCGATCAACTGGCACCTCAGGGGGGACGAGGCCGGGTACATCCTGCACGATTGCGAGGCCAAGGCATTTGTCGTCGAGGACCGCTTCGCCGACGTCGCCCGGGATGCCGCCGCCCAAGCGCCTCGCGTCCAGGTCCGCCTGTCGGTGGGCGGCCGGATGGAGGGATTCGACTCCTACGAGGAGGCATTGGCGCTGGAGGCGAGCGCCGACATCGCCGACCCGACCATTGGTGGCACCATGCTGTACACGTCGGGAACGACAGGCCGCCCGAAGGGCGTCCACCGGCAGCTGGGCGCCGCCCTGGCGGCGAGCTCCGCGCAGACGCCGTCGGTCGTCGCCCTGGCCAGGGACGCGGCCCGAGGACCGAGCATGCACCTGTGCACCGGCCCCCTGTACCACGCCGCGCCGCTGGCCTTCTCGCTCCTGGTGCCTCTCGCCCAGGGGATGGGGGTGGTGGTCATGGACCAGTGGGACGCCGAGGCGACGCTCCAGCTCGTCGAGCGGCATCAGGTCACCCACAGCCACATGGTCCCGACGATGTTCCATCGACTGCTGTCCCTGCCCGAGGGCGTGCGACAGGCGTACGACTCCTCGTCGCTTCGTTTCGTCATCCACGGGGCGGCGCCGTGCCCCGTGGCGGTCAAGCGGGCCATGATCGACTGGTGGGGACCGATCCTCGTCGAGTACTACGCGGCGACCGAAGGCACAGCGACCTTCGTGAGCTCGGAGGAATGGCTCGCCCGACCGGGCACGGTCGGACGACCGCCTTCCCCTGACCACGTGCGGATCTTCGATGACGATGGCAAGGACGTCGCTCCCGGGGACATCGGCACGATCTACATCAAGGCGCCCGAGCAGGCTCGGTTCAGCTACTACAAGCACCCCGAGAAGACCGCGGCGGCGTTCCGGGGCGGTCACTACACCCTGGGCGACGTCGGGTACCTGGACGAGGATGGCTACCTGTACCTCACCGACCGGAGCGCCGATCTCATCATCTCGGGGGGCGTGAACGTCTATCCGGCGGAGACCGAAGCGGTGCTCATCGACCACCCGGCCGTCGGCGACGTCGCCGTCATCGGTGTGCCGAACACCGAGTGGGGCGAAGAGGTGAAGGCGATCGTCGAGCTCCAACCGGGCTCGGTGGGCTCGAGCGACCTGGAGTCGGAGCTGATCTCGTGGTCTCGGGAGCGCCTGGCCAGCTTCAAGTGCCCGCGAACCGTCGAGTTCACCGACGCGCTCCCGCGCCAGGACAACGGCAAGCTCTACAAGCGGCTGCTCCGAGACCGGTTCCGGCAGCAGGTGAGCTAGGAGCTCTGCGACGGGTGGCACTCACATCTCGACGCCGACGGCCCGCCAACGTACGCCACCACCGGCCTGCGAGGGAGGGTGTCGTCTACCGACACCAGCGGCTGATCATCCTCGCCGTCGTGGTCGTCATGATCGGGCTGGGCATCGGGGTACCGCTGTCGCGCTCTCTCGGGGGCGGGCCGACGCAAGCGCCGCCTCGTCCCGGCAAGTACCAGATCGTCTACCGCCAAGAGGCGCCGACGAACGGCGCACCCACCCAGTGGGAGGTGCTCTCCGTACGCCGGCCCCTCGAGTCGGCCGACCTCCTCTATGGCACAGCCGGCCCGCCCACGGCGTCGGACCGCCCGACGTCGGGCAGCATCTCGACCGGGAGTGAGCTGTATGCGGTCGACGGCTCGGGTGTTCACGACGTGGGTGGCCGCCAGCCCGGGCCACCATCGGGCGACCAGGACCTGGCCACCCAGCTGCCGGACATGCTCCGCCGACATCTCGCCTCGGACACCGGCGGCGATAACCGGATCGCAGGCCTCTCGTGCCACATCTATCGGCTGCTGGAGCCGCCTGTCGGGCCCATCCGCCCGCTCGGCGGGGGATCGGAGCACGACGACTTGTGCATCGACGGTAGCGGTCTCGTTCTGTCCGAAGCCTGGACACTCGACGGCCGGCTCGTGCTGCGCAGGACGGCGGCCGCAGTCAGCCTCTCGCACGTCGAGGTTCCGCCCGTTGCCGGGGCGACACCACCGAAGGCGAGCACATCTCGCGCCGTGGCCGCAACCGACGCGTCGCGAGATGCGCTCGTCGCCCAGCCGCCTGCACCGCGCGGCTTCCACCCCGTGGCGCCCGTCCAGTTCACCCTTCCCGACCCGCTCCAGCCCTCCTCGTTGGTGGCGGCGTCCGTGGTGTGGGCCTTCGTCGACGGCCCTGATGTGGTGACCGTCGAGGCCGGAAGCGAGCGCCAGGGCCAGCTGCCATGGCAGGCCAACGACACCAGGACGAGCGCGGTTCAGCTGCCGGGTCTGGGGCCGACCCAGTCCGCCGTTCGCTCCGATGGTGCCGAGATCCGTGCCGACTTCGGGGGAGGCCGCTGGGTGCGGGTGCGCGGCACGATGCCCGCCGCTGCGCTCGCCGACTACGCGAGCGGTCTGCGGCTCTCGTCGACAGCGGCGGCAGGCTGAGCCCGCCGACCCGACTGGCGCGCCTGAGTCGACGGAGCCCGCAGCGGCACGGACAGTGGCAGGGCGCGTCCCCCTAAGGGGCCGTAGCCGAGGGCCCAACCGATGAGCGCGATCAGGATGGCGGTGAGCCCCAACCCGGTCGCCAGCCCGGTACGCCAGCCCTGGCGCACGGTGGCGGCAGTGGGTCGGGCCAGGGCATAGCCCCGTGACCCGGACGACGTGGTCCCGCTCGAGGGGGCTGCGACCGGCGGCCCTGCGGGAGCCGCGGGACCCGTCGGACCTGCGAGGGCCGCGCCGGTGCCGCTGTCGACGGGCGGAAGAGGCGACGCGTCGGGCGAGAGCGTCGCCCCGTTCGAGATCCCCGTCGAGCTGTCAGGCGCCGCGGATGTGGCACCGGGGCCCGCCGATGGGACGCCGGGTGCCGCGCCGACGTCTCCGCTCGTGACCTGGAGGGCGCTGTCATCAGGCTTCTGGAACGCGACCTGGTCGGCGGGACCTCCGGCAAGGATCACGACGGCCACGGCGCCGTTGGCCAGGAATGGGTCGACGTTGAAGGTCACGGCCGTCCGGCCGGAATCGACCGACCCTGTCGCCTGCGCCTTCTTGCAATCGAAGGCGGGACGCTCGGTCCAGGAGCCGCCCTCCGCAGCCTTGTAATCGGTCGAGGCGGACGACATCGAGCAGGCGACCGGCGCCTGGGTGAGCGTCGCCGTGCCGCTGATCTTCAGTGTCATCGGTCCGAGCTGGGCGCCAGATGGAACGGTAAACGTCAACGCCGAGATGGCGCTGGGGCCGTTGAAGCCGTTTTCGACGTACAGACCGTCAGACGGTACCTGGGGCGGAGCCGGCGGAGAAACGGGCAGCCCGCTGTTGGCTTCGTACCACCAGCCGTACTTGGCCGGACCGCTCGCCGCCGCCGGTCCGGGGAGCATGGTTACTGTCGCCGCCGCGGCTACGAGCGCCAGCGAGGTCCCGAGAAGCATTCTGCTCAGCCGCATCCTGATCACCTCGCATCCTCAGCGTCACGCGCCCGCCGGCTATCGGGCGCCGATGTCCGGGTGTCCCAGTCGCCCGTGGCGCGCGTGTCGGGGGCGATCCCGCGACGCCTGCGGAGAGCGGCCATCGCCTCGCGTACGTCGGTGGCGAGAGCAGAGTCACTCGATGCGACCCTCGACGGAGGTCGCGGGCGCGCGGCCGTAGCCCTTCTCAACGTGGCCCCATCACCGGTACGGGCTGTGCTAGTGGCGGTCTCCGTCGAGGGTCGCGCACTCCCCAGATGGAGCTTCTCCGCCGCGGTGCCGAGGTACGACTCGACGACGTGCGGGTCACTCAGGACCTCCGCCGGCCGGCCGTAGGCGACGACCCGCCCGAGGTCGAGCCCGACCATGTGGTCGGCGAGGCCGCTGATGAGCGGGACGTCGTGCTCGATGATGAGGATGCTGCAGCCGAGCTGGGACCGGATGCGCCTGATCATCGGTCCGAGCGCCTCGGTCTCACGTTGCGCGATCCCCGAGGAAGGCTCGTCGAGCAGGAGCACCTGGGGGCGGTGGGCGAGCATGCACGCCAGCTCGACGATCCGCCGGGAGCCGGTCGACAGCTCGGCGACGAACTTGTTGCGGAAAGCCGCCAGGCCCATGAGATCGACGAGCTCGTCGACCCGCTCGTGGATCATTCGCTCCGAGCCGGCGACGCGCGGAACACCGAGCAGGGCGGGGAGCGCGGCCTCGGTCTCACCCTCGAGGTGGAGCGCGACCGCGAGACACTCGGCGACGGTGAGCTCGGGCCACAGGCGGGCGTCCTGAAACGAGCGGCCCAACCCGAGATGCGCCCGATCATGGGCGGCCCACCCGGTCACGTCCACGCCGGTGAACACGACGTGGCCCGAGTCGGCGACCGAGAAACCAGATACGAGGTCGAACAGACTTGTCTTGCCGGCGCCGTTGGGCCCGATGAACCCCAGGATCTCGCCTTGGTGTAGCTCGAAGCTGACCCCGTCGACGGCCGTGACGCCGCCGTAGCTCTTCGTGAGGGACTTCGCTTCCAGCACGACCGGCTCGCTCAGGAGGCGGGCGGCCGCCCTCTCGGCCGAACGAACGGCCCTTGTCGCAGATTGGCTGCCGTCCGCGGTGGCCGAACCGGCGGTGGCCAGCTCCTCGCCGGCCGCCGCACCCTGGAGGAACACGGCGCGCAGGATGTCGGGCCGCTCCAGCAGATCGGTCGTCGGCCCCGAGAAACGGACCTCGCCCTTCTCCATGAAGATAGCTCGCTCGGCGAGCTCGAGGGCGGTGTTGACCGACTGCTCGACGAGGATGATCGTCGTCCCCCGCTCGTGGATCCGCCGGAGGATGTCCACCAGGCGCGAGATGATCGTCGGCGCCAGGCCCAGCGAGAGCTCGTCGACGAGGAGCAGCTCGGGCTCGGCGATGAAGGCTTGGGCCAGGCTCAACATCTGCTGCTCACCGCCGGACAGATCGCCCGCATCGGTGTTCCAGCGGTCCTCGAGGAAGGGAAAGTGACCGAGCACCTGCCTCGTCGCTCGATCGAGATAGGCCTTGTCCTTGCGGAACAGCCAGCCTGCAACCTTGAGGTTCTCGGCCACGCTGAGGGTGGGGAAGATGCTCCGTCCGCCGGGTACCTGCATGATGCCGAGGCGGGCACAGGCGGTGGGGTCCGCGTGGGTGATGTCGCCGCCGTTGAACTGGATGATCCCGGCGACCGGGTCGAGGAGCCCCGTGACGGTCTTGAGGAAGGTGGACTTGCCCGCGCCGTTGGTCCCCAGCACAGCGACCATCTCGCCCCGCTGGACCTCGAAGTCGACCCCGAAGAGGACCTGTACCCCGCCGTAGGCGGCGTCGACCCCCTGGCAGTAGAGGAGGGCGTCCGACTCCCGGGCGGCCTCGACCTTCATGGCCCGCTCGATGTCCTGGTCCACGAACCGTCCTGCTGAGGCGTTGATGACGCCACCGGCGAAGACCAGGCCGCCCAGGACGAGCAGGGACACCCGCTGGCCGTGGGCATTGCTGATCCCACCGATTATGGCCGCCACGACGATCGCACCGGTCGAGTAGAAGAACAGCGACCAGGCGTAGGCCTGCGAACGCAGCCGCGGCGGCGCCACCCTCGAGACCATGGTCGTGTAGGAGGGGAGGAAGCCGAAGGCGCCGACGCTGAGGACGGTGGCGACGGCGACGGCGACGCCGAGACCGGGCACCACCGCCATCACGACCATCCCGACCGCGAACTCGACGATCATGACTCCGGTGATGACGGCCGTGCGGGAGCTCTGGCCCCGGCCGACGGCGCGCTGGGTAAGGACGCCGCCGAGGACGATCCCGAGCAGCCCGCCCACACCGAACAGCGTGCTGATCAGACCTCGGGATGCGTCGCCCTGATGGTAGACGTCCTTGAAGAAGGTGTTGAGTATCGTGAGGAACGGGATCGTTCCCCCGCCGAACAAGAATGACGCCAACCACGTCCGCTTGAAGGTCGGGATCGCCCGCACCCTCCGGAAGCCCTCGCGCAGGCTGCCCAGTCGCTCCGAAGCCGCCGACACGCCCTGCGAGACGCCTCGGCTCGGCTCTCGCAGCACCAGGCGCGCCAGCCCGGCGAAGAGGAAGGTCGGCAGGGCCAGGATCACGAAGGCCGCCCGCCAGCCCATGACGGCAGCTATCACGCCCGCCAGGGGGCCGCCGAGGAGGGCGAGCCCCTGCCCGCCGACGCGGAAGGCTCCGAAGACGGTCCCGAGTGACCTCGGCGGGTAGTAGTCGGACAACAGTCCGGGGTAGACGGTCTCGACGCCGAGCAGCCCCACGCCCCCGATCGCCCGGGCCGCCACCAGGATGAGGAGGGCCGGGGCCAGGCCGGTGAAGATGGCCGTGATCCCCCACAGCAGGGCGAGCACGAAGCTCAGCTGCACCCTTCTCACGCGGTCGCCGAGGTAGCCGACGAGGAAGGCGAAGAGGATCGGCACCGCCAGCGTCAACGAAGCGACGACGGTGATCGTCCCGTTCGACACGTGGAACGTACGACGGATGTCCGGCGCGAGCACTCCGAAGGCGACGAGGTCGAACTGCTGCACGGCGGCGAGTGGCACGAGCATGACGAGGGGCACGACGCCCGCGGGACCCACGTCGGCGAGGAACTGGCGGAGCCGTCCTGCCCCCGGGGACCTTGGCCCGTTCGGGAGGCCTACCGGTGATGGCCCCAGCTCGGAGGTGTCGGTCGTGGTCACCGGCCGGCTGCCTCGAGCATCCCGCTCTCGGGCGTCTCGCTCTCGAGTGCCCCGCTGTCGAGCGCCGTTGGCGGGCTGGCCATCTGCTCCTCCTCGGCCCTGGCGTCAGCGAGGAGGGACGGCACGAGCATCCCTCGACGAGCCGCGACCCAGCGCAGGGACGCGTCGCGAGCACGGAACACCAGCTCGCCGAGACCACCGGGCAGGAACATGAGCAGGAGCACGATCCCCAAGCCCGTGGCGAAGAAGTCCCAGCCCGGCGGCAGCAGGTACTTGGCGCCGTAGACGTACACGGCGCCGAGCACCGCCCCTGGGGCCGACCCGAGACCCCCGATTACCACCATGGTGAAGAACTGCAGACCCTCGGCGGCGTTGAAGGAGCCGAAGTTGTAGGCCTGCTGATGGATGACGAACAGGCCACCGGCGAGGCCGGCAATGGTCCCCGACACGGCGAAGGCGACCAGGTTGACGCGTGTGGTGTCGATGGCGAAGGACTGTGCTGCCAGCCTGTTCTCCTTGCCTGCGATCATGGCCCGCCCGGCGTGGCTGTTGCGCAGCCCTCGCACTGCCGCCAAGACAAGGACCAGCGTGACCAAGCAGACGAAGTACATCTGCCGATCGCTGAATATCGAGATCTTGCCGAATAGCGCCGGCCGGTTGATCGAGTCGGTCGGATCGAACCAGGGGAAGTACCGCGGTATGAGGAAGTAGTTGCCAGCCGTGACGGCGAACGCGAGCGTCACCACGGCGAGGAATGGTCCGCTGATGCGTAGCGCAGGGATGCCGATGATGACCGCGATCACACCGGCGACGAGTCCTCCGATGGCGAGGGCGATGAACAGGTCGAGGCCGTGCCGGGTGATGAGGATCCCCGTGGTCGCCCCGCCGAAGCCCATGAACGCCACCTGGCCGAGCGAGATGTGGCCGGCCCAGCCCGTGAGGACGACAAGGGAGGCGGCAACGATCCCGTAGATGAGCACGAGCGACGCCAGCTGGGTGCGAGCGGGGGGGATGAAGAAGGGCAAGAGGAGGGCGAAGGCGAGCAGGGCCAAGGGGACCAGCCGGCGGCCCACGGCCACCTCGGGCAGGTCGACCATCTCGGGCGGGATGGCGCGTACCTGACGGATGCTCTGCCAAGTGGCGATGCCAGACTCGGCTGCCCGGGACAGCCGGTCCCGCTTGAACACCAACGCCCCGAGGATTATGGCCAGCAGGGCGGCGTCCACGAAGGTCGAGTTCTGGAACGTCCACGCGCCGAGCTGCTCGGCGATGCCGAGGCCGATCGCGGCTGCCACCGCCACTGGCAGGCTGGTCATGCTGGCGATGACCGCGGCCGTCAGCGTCTGGAGGAGGAGGTCGAGCCCGCCGCTCGAGACGCTGGTGAACGACCCGAAGCCGAGGATGGGCACCCGCAACAGCACCGCTAGCGCAGACAGCACGCCAGTGATGGTCCAGACGATCGTCGAGAGCCGCTGTACAGGCACACCGAGCAGCTTCGCCCGGTCGCCATTGTCCGCTGCTGCCCTGATGGCGACGCCGTAGTTGGTGTAGCGCAGGAACCATACGAGCAGGCCAAGCACGACCGGCACGACGACGATCGCCAGCAGGTAGTTGCCGTTGAACACGACCGGCGAGATCGTGAACTGGGTCGTGAACGGGGTGGTGAAGGTGCCCTGGTTGCTTCCGTTCGACCACGCCGTCGGGATGACGATGCTGAGACCGTTGAGGATCTGCGCCAGGCCGATCGTTACCACTGCCACGATGAGGCGCGGCGCGTTGCCGAACCGTCGAAGGATCGTCATCTCGATCACGGCACCGAGCGCAGCGGAGGCGACGAGGCCGGCGAGGATCGATACGAAGTAGTTGACGTGCAGCTGGATATGGAGCTCGATGGCGAGGACGGCCGCCACCGCTCCGAACTCGGCGGCGGCGAAGTTCACCACCCGGTTGGCCCGGTAGACGAGCACGATCGAGATGGCAACCAGCGAGTTGATGGCCCCGAACACCGATCCGGCGAGCACGACGCCGGCAGGGGCGCCGTGGGGCAGCAGGTTGGCGCACAGGAACCATACGAGGAGCGCCCCGCCGAGCCAGCTCACGATTCTCCCCGCGGTACGGGCCCGGAGGGTGGAGACGATCCTGGCAGCTCCGTCGGAACCGGTCGCCTGGGTCATCAGGATCGGGTCATCGGGGTCGGCTCATGGGTAGTACGGCGGCTGGCCGGTCGGGAAGCCGCCCACCTGGAAGCGCTGGCCGCCATAGATCTGGTTGTAGGTTCCCTGCTTGTTGTCGGCCTGGGACGTCTTGGAGCCGTCCCAGTAGACCTGGCGCGAGTCGATGATGGCCGTGTGGGTCGGGCCGAAGTGCCACGTGCCGGCGGCTCCGGACGGCCCGCCCCCGGCGGGGAGGTTGTGCGTCCCCGCCGCGATGTTCTGCGGGTTGAGTACCGGGCCGGCCGCCTGGATCTGGTTGGCCAGCGAGATCAGCAGGTAATAGTCGAAGACCGAGCTCGGGTTGAGCGGCACCCCGGCCGCCTTCAGGACCTGCGCCGCTTCCCCATTGGGGTCGAGCCCGGTCGACGTGGCGCCGGACTGCGAGAGGCCGAAGAGATGCCCCTGAACCTCCGACTGGGTCCACAGCTGAGCCCAGTTGTCGGCGTCGGTCAGCGCCACGCCGGTGATCATCCACTCGGGGTGGTAGTTCTGCTTGACCGCGTCCTGGGTCAGGAAGATCGGCGCGATGGGATCGCAGGACAGGATCACCGTCGTGTCGTGGTTGGCCGAGAACTGGACGATCGCCCGCTGGGCGTCCTGGGGGCCGGTGGAGATGTCGAGGGCGTAGTTGTACTGGTCCAGGCGGTTCGCGGCCACGCCGTACTGGCTCTCTTCGATCGCCTTCTGCTGGTTGGTGCAGTCCTGGTAGCCGGCGTTGTTGGGCACGTAGGTGCCGAACTTGCGCTGGGTGTTGGCCATGTTGACGGCCCCGTTCATCCCCGCCCACTTGG
>DASXYV010000442.1:0-2933 GCA_036502305.1 Acidimicrobiales bacterium | reverse complement strand
GCCAGCCATCCCGGCGGCCCCCGCCGCGCTCGCGGGGTGCCCGCCGCCCGCGTCGCCACCGGGCAGGCCAGCACCGGCACAACCATGGCATCCCTCGGCCCTCGTCCCCGAGACCGCGCTGCCCGGTCCCCCGCCACCCGGTCCCCAGCTCCGAACCGCAGCCGCCTTGTCGGGCAAGGGGTTGTGGATCTGGCGGCTCCCGGCCACCGAGCACGGTGACATCGGCGCCATCGTGACCAAGGCGACCCAGGCCGGCCTCCATCAGCTCTGGGTCCGGGTGGGCGACTCACGGGACGGCTTCTACGCCCCGTCGCAGCTGGCCGGGCTGGTGCCTGCGGCCCACAGGGCGGGGTTGGCGGTGATCGGGTGGGGATTTCCGTACCTTTACGACCCCGTCGGCGACGCCGGTTGGACCCAGCAGGCCCTCGCCTGGAAGGGTCCCGACAGCGGACGCCTGGACGGCTTCGCCGCCGACATCGAGACCCCGAGCGAGGGAACGGCGCTCTCGGCTCGGAGGGCCGTCACCTACCTGGGGTTCGCCCGACCGGCGGCCCAGGGCCGTCCACTGGTAGCCACGGTGTTCCCCCCGACCACCCACAATCTGTCGACCATGCCCTACGCCCCGATGGCACCGTACGTCGACGCCTTCGCCCCCATGATGTACTGGGGCTGCACGGAGCCGGGAGCGTACGCCCAGATGGCGCTCGCCCACCTCGGCACCTTGGCCCCGGTGCACCTCATCGGGCAGGCCTACAACATGGCCGACGAGGGCGGCCGGCCGGCGTCGCCGAGCTCGGCGGAGATCCTCCGGTTCCTCGCCGTCGCCCGGTCGGGTGGGGCGGTCGGCGCCTCGCTCTGGAGCTGGCAGGGGATGACCGGCGAGGAGTACGGGGCGCTGGCCTCGTTTCCCTGGGCCGGCGGCTAACGTGGAGCTCACACGGGAGCCTGGTGTGACCAGGCTGAGAGGGTGAGCTGACAGCTCCCGACCGTCGGACCTGATCCGGGTAATACCGGCGCAGGGAGTGTTGATGGGTGCCCTCTCGCCCGAGGATGAAGGACGGGAGCGCAGATGCGAGCAGCCCAACCGGCTGACGCCAGCTGGGCCGGAGCGCGGGTGGTAGCCATTGCGGGAGGCCGGTCGTGAACACCTCGCACCCCGACGGCCCCGGAGCGGAGCGCCCCGACGTCGTCGTCGTCGGCGGCGGGTGCATCGGCCTCGCCACGGCCTGGCGGGCGGCCGGCGCGGGCCTGCAGGCGACCGTGGTCGACCCGCATCCGGGCGCCGGCGCGTCGTGGACGGCGGCGGGAATGCTGGCGCCGGTGACCGAGGTCCACTACGGCGAGGAAGCCCTCCTGCGGCTCAACCTGGCCTCGGCTGAGCGCTATCCGGCGTTCGTCGACGAGCTGGAGCGGGAAGCCGACACTGCCGTCGGGTACCGCCGCTGTGGGACGCTCTTCGCCGCCGCCGACAGCGGCGATCGGGCCGTCCTCGAAGAGCTGCACCAGTTCCAGCAGTCACTCGGTCTCGAGGCGGAGCTCCTGTCCGGTCGCCAGTGCCGCTCGCTGGAGCCCATGCTCGCTCCGGGGATCAGGGGCGGCATCCTTGCCCCCGAGGACCACCAGGTCGACAGCAGACGGCTCACTCCCGCGCTGCGCACGGCGGCGATGCGTCGGGGGGTGGCCATCCGACAGTGCGCGGTGGCCGAGGTGGTCGTTGCCGACGGCCGGGCGGCGGGGGTTCGGCTCGAGGGCGGCGAGCTCCTCCTCGCCGGCGCAGTCGTGCTGGCGGCCGGCTGCTGGTCGAGCGCGATACCCGGCCTGCCGCCGGGCGTCGTCCCATCGGTGCGCCCCGTCAAGGGCCAGATCCTCCATCTCCGCGGGCCGGCGGATCCCCCGTTCCTGTCCCGCAACCTCCGCGGCGTCGCCCAGGGTTCGCACGTCTATCTGGTGCCCCGGGATGACGGGCGCGTCGTGGTGGGTGCCACGGTCGAGGAGCGAGGGTTCGACACGACCGTCACGGCCGAGGCGACGTACACGCTCCTGCGCGACGCCCACCGGCTGCTGCCGGGAGTGCTCGAGCTCGAGCTCGCCGAGACCCACGCCGGCCTCCGACCCGGGTCGCCCGACAACGCTCCCCTGCTCGGCCCGTCCGCGCTGCCTGGACTGATCATGGCCACGGGCCATCACCGCAACGGCGTCCTCCTGACGCCAGTGAGCGCGGACGCGGTGGCGAACTATCTGTCGACTGGCCGGATCGAGGACCACGTCCTGCCGTTCTCGCCGGTGCGGTTCGATACCACCGGCCCGGGAGGCCGGGCTGACGCCACGGCCGGCCCGGGAGGCCGGGCTGACGCCACGGCCGGCCAGGGAGGCCGGGCTGACGCCACGGAGCCGGTCCTGTGATCGACGTGACGCTCAATGGAGAACATCGACTGCTCGACGACGGGACGACTGTCGGCACGGTGGTGGCCTGGCTGGATCGCGGCCCGGCCGGGCTCGCGGTGGCGATCAACGGGGACGTGGTGCCGCGCAGCCGATGGGCGGCGACCACGCTGTGCGCCGACGACCGCGTCGAGGTGCTCGCCGCGGCCCAAGGAGGGTGATCCGACAGTGACAGCCGATCTGACCGAGACCCGGGATCGGGACGCGTCGGTGGCCGAGGATCAGCTGGTGATCGCCGGCGAGGTCTTTCGATCCCGCATGATCATGGGGACGGGCGGCGTCCCCAGCCTGGAGGCCCTCGAGCTGGCCGTCGCCGCGTCGGGCGTCGACATGGCCACGGTCGCCATGCGGCGCGTCGACCCCACGACGAAGGGCTCGGTGCTCGACGTGCTGCGCCGCCTCGGGATTCGGGTCCTGCCCAACACCGCCGGGTGCTACACAGCGCGCGAGGCCGTGCTGACGGCACGGTTGGGGCGCGAGGCGCTGGACAC
>DASXYV010000441.1:0-1906 GCA_036502305.1 Acidimicrobiales bacterium | reverse complement strand
CTCCCGAAAGGCAAGAGATGCGACGCCGCATGATGAAGTCCAAGATCCATCGGGCCACCGTGACGGGAGCCGAGCTCGACTACGTTGGCTCGATCAGCCTCGACACCCGCCTGATGGAGCTGGCCGACATCCGAGAGCACGAGCAGGTGGCCGTGCTCGACATCGACAACGGCGCCCGGTTCGAGACCTACGCCATCGCCGGTCAGGAGGGCGAGGTCTGTCTCAACGGCGCCGCCGCCCGCCTCGTCCACCCGGGCGACAAGGTGATCGTCCTCACCTACGCCGACTACGAGGACTCCGAGCTCGACGGGTTCGAGCCGCGTGTCGTGCACGTCGACGCCGCCAACCGGATGGTGGCCGGTCCGGGAGTCCGGTCCGAGGACATGGCCGGTCCGGGAGTCCGGCCCGACGAGATCGACATCGGGCTCCAGCCCACCCGTCCGTAGTGACGACCCCCGGTCTCCCGGCGGACCGTCCGGCGGCGCTGGACGTCCTCATCGTCGGGAGCGGGGTGGCAGGATTGTCGGCTGCAGTGCGGGCCGCCGGGAGCTCGGGACTCCGTGTCGGTGTGGTGACCAAGGCCGAGCTGGCCCAGTCGACGACGCGGTGGGCCCAGGGCGGCGTGGCCGCCGTGCTGGGAGTGGATGAGGACTCGACGGACCTCCACCTGGCCGACACCCTGGCCGCGGGAGCCGGCCTGTGCGACGTCGACGCCGTGAAGGTGCTCGTCGGGGAGGGACCGGCAAGGGTGGAGGAGCTCATCGCCCTGGGAGCGGTGTTCGACCGCCACCCGGGGGGCGGGCTGGCTCTGGCCCGCGAGGGCGGTCACTCGACCGCTCGCGTCGTGCACGCCGGCGGGGCGGCCACCGGCGCGGAGATCGAGCGGGCGCTGGTCGAGGCCGTGCGGGAGACGGCCGCGGCCCTCCTCGAGGGGTGGTTCGCCGTGGACCTCCTCGTGGAGGCGGGGCGCTGTCAGGGCGTGGTGGCCCTCGATCCGAGCGGGCGACCCCACGAGGTCCGGGCGTCCCACGTGGTATTGGCAACGGGGGGCGCGGGCCAGCTCTACGCCGTGACCACCAATCCGTCCGAAGCCAGCGGGGACGGTGTCGCCATGGCCCTTCGCCGCGGGGTGGCGGTGGCCGACGTCGAGTTCATGCAGTTCCACCCGACCGCGCTGCACCATCCGGCCATGCCCCGTCCGCTGCTCTCCGAGGCGCTGCGGGGCCACGGAGCCCGGCTGCGGGATGTCGAGGGCCGGCGTTTCGTCGAGGAGCTGTCGCCGCGCGACGTCGTCAGTCGGGCCATGGCCGCCCGCATGCTCGAGCAGGGTGTCGACCACCTCTGGCTGGACGCCACGGGCCTCGAGCGTTTCGACCAGCGCTTCCCGACCATCGCCGCCTCGGTCCGCTCGATCGGCCTCGACCCGAGCTCGGACTGGCTGCCGATCGCTCCTGCCGCCCACTACCTGTCGGGCGGATTGCTGACCGATCTCGACGGGGCGTCCACTCTCCCGTGCCTATGGGCGTGCGGCGAGGTGGCCTGCAGCGGCGTCCACGGCGCCAACCGACTGGCGTCGAACTCGTTGCTCGAGGGCATGGTGTTCGCGGCGCGCGTGATCGAGGCCATCGCTGACGGTCGCGAGGGGCCCGAGCCCACGGGCGCCATGGGCCCGACGCTGGAGGCGCTCGCCGAGGTCGGCGGCACGTCGGCCAGCCACGCCACGACCGGCCCCGGCAACGGCGACAGGATCCCCGTGCGACTCCTCGACCCTTCGGGGTCAAAGTTGTCGCGGCCGGCCTCCCGGGCCGGCCCTGACGATCCAGGACAGGAGCCGGCGGGCGACGACGGCGAGGTGGACAAGCGCCGGCACCGGCTCCAACAGGCGATGACGATGGGCGCGGGCGTG
>DASXYV010000440.1:0-1564 GCA_036502305.1 Acidimicrobiales bacterium | reverse complement strand
CCGGCGTCGACGGCCAGCCCGCTTCGACCTGCACGACCCCGCCGACCCGCCTGCCGCTCGCCGCCGGCCAGGCCGAGGTCCGGACGTTCTTCACCTGCGGGCCGCCGACGAGCGGGCTGCTGCCGGTCTTCCGGGTCGTGCCCGACAGCTCCGCCGTGCTGCGCGCCTCCCTCGAGCAACTGGTGGCGGGTCCGACGACGGGTGAGCGCGCCGGAGGACTCGGCTCCCCGTTCTCCCCCGACACGCTCGGCATGGTGACCGCCGTCGACCTCGGGCCGGACGGCTCGGCCCGGGTCGACCTGGCCGACTTCCGACAGGCGATCCCGGCCGCCGACACGGCCGCCGGGGCGACGACGCTCCTCGCTCAGCTCGACGCCACGGTCTTCCAGTTCCCGTCCGTCCGGTCGGTCGTCTACCGGATCGCCGGTGACTGCGAGCAGTTCGGCCGGTGGCTGGGCATCGACGGCTGCCAACCCCGCGTTCGCCCCACCTCCTGAGCCGTCCGATCCCGAACTGGGTGCCCCACAAGCCCGATCAGTGCTTCAGCGGCACCCAGTTCGACCTGCGGCGGGGCGTCAGCGGGACTGGACCAGCTGGTGGAGCGCCTCGACCGAGCGCAACCAGCTGTCGAGGTCGCGCTGGGAGGGCACCCCGACCAGGTGGGTGACGCCCAGAGCCAGGTAGTCATCCAGCTGGCGGCGCACGACGTCGGGATCGGTGGCGAGACCGTCCCAGTCGGTCCGGGCCGAGATGGTGAACGAGTCCTCCGGCCGCAGCTCCCGCACCGCCTTGATGACCGGGGCCAGCGCCTCCGGGGTGCCCAGCCCGTGCCAGCCGTCGCCCTTGGTGGCCGCCCGGCGCACGGCCGAGGCGGAGGAGCCGCCGACGAAGATCGGGACGCGGCGGGTGGGTTGGGGCAGCACAACCAGGTCGACCATCTCGAACGAGGCCCCCTTGAAGTTGGTGGGCCGCTCCTCCCAGCAGGCTCGGAGGGCGTCGATGGCCTCGTCGGTGCGGGCACCGCGCTCCTCGTAGGGCACGCCCAGCCCCTCGAACTCCTCCTTGGTCCAGCCCACGCCGATGCCGAGGGTGAGCCGGCCACCGGAGAGGACATCGAGGGTCGCCAGCGACTTGGCCAGGTGCAGTGGCCGCCGATAGCCGCCGATGAGGACGCTGGTGCCGATGCCGACGGTGGTGGTGGCGGCCGCCGCCCACGTCAGGGTGATGATCGGCTCGAACAGGAACGGCGCCGGGTAGGGGTTGGCGGCCGGGACGGCCAGGTGGTCGCTGACCCACACGTCGGACAGGCCGAGCTCCTCGGCCTGGCGGGCGCAGCGGGCCACCGACTCGGCGCTGGCGGCGCGCCCGTACTGGGGCAGGTGCACACCGAGGCTGACCACTAGCGCGTCGGGTTCTGGAGGATGTCCTTGAACGGGATGTCCCGGTCGAGGCTGGGCTCCCGGGGCAGGTCGAGGACCCGCTCGCCGATCGTGTTGCGCTGGATCTCGCTGGTGCCGCCGGCGATGGCCAGCATCGGCGAGTTGATGCTCGACAGGGCGAGCCC
>DASXYV010000439.1:0-9166 GCA_036502305.1 Acidimicrobiales bacterium | reverse complement strand
GCGTGCGGAGCTCGTGGGAGGCGTCGGCGACGAAGCGGCGGAGGCGCTCCTCGGAGCGCCGCAGCTCAGCTTCGGTTCGGTCCCGCTGCTTGAAGGCGTCCTGGATGCGTTCCAGCATGGCGTTGAGGGCGCGGGCCAACCGGCCCACCTCCGTCTTGGGCTGGGCCTCGGGCACGCGACGGGTGAGGTCCCCCTCGGCGATTGCATCCGCCGTCTGCTCGACCTGTTCGAGGGGACGGAGCCCGACTCGGACCACCCACCATCCCAGCACGGCGGCCGCGGCCAGCGCGCCGCCGGTGACGGCCAGCTCGATGAGCACCAGGCGGTGGAGGGTGCCTGCGGTGTCGGTGAGCGGGGCGGCCAGGATCAGCTGATCGCCGCCCACGAGGGCGGAGGCCCGAACCCGGAACTGCGGACCCCCCGAGCTCGTCGCGCCCACGGTGAGGTAGGTCGTCGGTTCTCCGGGTCCTACCGACGGTTGGCCGACATTGATGTGGGCCGGCAGGGCCGGGGACAACTGCTGACCGCCGCGCACGTAGGCGGGCACGTCGCCCAGGTTCTGGCCTCCCGGGCCCCGAAGCTCGACGAACATCCCCGGCGCCAGACGGGCCACGGTGCCGACGTCGAGGGTCTGCCCGCTGTTCAGCGCCTGCTCGAGCGGTGGGTGGGCCGTCTCGAGAGAGGCGTCGACCTGGTTGAGGAGGAACGACCTGAACGAAGAGTAGGTGGCGACGTCCGCGGCGATCAGCGCCACCAGGGCGACCGCGCCGACGGCGATGAGCAGGCGCGCCCGGAGCGACACTACGACCCTGGCTCTCGCAGCGAGTAGCCGACGAGGCGGATGGTCTGGATCAGCGGAGGACCGAGCTTGTCCAGCTTCTTGCGCAGGTAGCTCACGTAGGTCTCCACCACGCTCGGGTCACCCCCGAAGTCGTAGTGCCACACGTGGTCCAGGATCTGTGACTTGGACAGCACCCGGCGCGGGTTCAGCAGGAAGAAGCGGAGGAGGGAGAACTCCGTGGCGGTCAGCCGCAGGGGGCTACCGCCTCGCCAGACCTCGTGGGTGTCGTCGTCCATCTCCAGGTCGGCGAACCGCAGCCGGCCATCGGTTTCCGGCTCGCCCTGGGTCCGTCGGAGGATCGCGCGGGTGCGGGCGACCACCTCGGCCAGGGAGAACGGCTTCGTCACGTAGTCGTCGCCGCCAATGGTCAGGCCGGCGATCTTGTGCTCGAGGGCATCACGGGCCGTGAGGAACAGCACCGGCACCCGCAGCCCGTCCTGTCGGAGTCGACGGGTTACCTCGAGGCCGTCGAGGTCCGGCAGCATCACGTCCAGCACGATGAGGTCCGGCGGGTGCTCCTGGGCCGAGGAGAGCGCGGCCCGCCCCGTGGATGCACGGGCTACATCGAAGCCCTCGTAGCGCAGCGACGTTGCCACTGCGTCGACGATCGACTCCTCGTCGTCCACGACCAAGATCCGCTGCGCCGCTCCGTTGCCCATCGGGCTCACCTCACCCTCGCGCCGGCCTCCTGCGCCGACCTTGTATCACAAGGTTCGCCGAGCTATCAGGGAGGCCGCTGTGGTCTCGCTGTGACCCAGCTGGGAATCCCTTTCTCAATGCCGGGCGATCAGCGATTTCCAAGCGGGCACCCAGCGGGCCCTCCGGGCGGCCCAACCTGGCTGGCCGACACTGCTCCCAAGGCAAGGCGGGAGGCCTGCCCGGGAGGCCGGCCCAAACAGAGTGGCCGGCCCGGGAGGCCGGCCCAAACAGGGAGGCCGGCCCGGGAGGCCGGCCCAAACAGGGAGGCCGGCCCGGGAGGCCGGCCCGAACAGGGAGGCCGACGATGCGAGACGAAGCGATCAGGGCTCGGGCCCTCGGGCTGCGACGGGTCTCACGGCTGACCCGCTGGGCGATGGCGGGTGGGCTGGCGCTGACAGGGGCCTTGTCGGCGACGGCCGCAGCGGTCTATTCGGGCCATTCGTCGGCGGGCGCCAGCACCTCGGGCTCGGGCAGCAGCTCGACCTCGTCGAACAGCGCGACGAGCAGCAGTAGCGGCCAGTCGTCGAGCAGTGGCCAGCTCCAGTCGCCATCGAGCACCCCGAGCTCGTCCGGCTCGTCGAGCGGGTCGAGCCACGCCACCTCCGGCGGCTCCTGATGGCGGCGTCCATGGGCCGGCCTCCCGGGCTGGCCGGGTCCACGGGCCGGCATCCCGGGCCGGCCGCCGTCGGGTGGTGCGAGCTCCGGGCCCTCGGTACCGGGGCGGTGGTGGTCACCGCCGATTCATCCCGGCTGGATCCGGCCCGCGCCGCCGTCGAGGAGGAGGTCGCGGCGATCGACGTCGCGTGCAGCCGATTTCGGGACGACTCGGAGCTGGCCGCGGTCAACCGCGGCGCTGGCAGTCCGGTTCACGTCGGCCTCCTGCTGATCGAGGCGGTGGAGACGGCGCTACGCGCGGCCCGGCTCACCGACGGTGACGTGGACCCGACCGTGGGTGAGGCCATCCGTGTCCTTGGCTACGACCGGGACTTCGGCGCCGTGGCCCCGAGCGGGCGACCGCTGGTCCGGGTCGCCGCCGTACCGGGGTGGCACCAGGTCAAGCTGGATCGGTGTCGCCAAGTGGTGGCCGTGCCCCCCGGCGTGAGCCTGGACCTGGGCGCCACGGCGAAGGGGCTGGCGGCCGACCGGGCGGCCAGTCGGGCCGCCTCCGCCGCAGGGTGCGGAGTGCTCGTGAGCCTCGGGGGCGACATCGCCACCGCCGGGGAACCGCCGGACGGAGGTTGGTCGGTGCGCGTCGCCGACTGGCACGCCGCCGGACCCGAGGTCGAAGGTGAGATCGTCGAGGTGTCCTCGGGCGGTGTGGCCACGTCGTCAACGACAGTCCGGCGGTGGTCGCGCGGCACCGAAGAGCTGCACCACGTCATCGATCCGGCGACCGGCCGGTCGGCGGAGGTCGTCTGGCGAACGGTATCTGTGGCCGCCGCCACCTGTGTCGACGCCAACGTGGCCGCCACCGCGGCCATCATCCGGGGGGATCGGAGTCCGGCCTGGCTGGCCTCGTTAGGTCTTCCCGCCCGCCTCGTCCGATCGGACGGCTCCGTGGTCAGGGTCGGAGGCTGGCCGGCACCGGAGGTGGCGGCGTGAGCGGCAAGGCGCTGTGGTACCTGACCCGGGGCAGCGGGGGCGTGAGCCTGGTGCTACTGACGCTGGCCCTGGTGCTCGGCATCCTGACCTCCTCGCGGTGGGTGAGGGAGCGCTGGCCCCGCTTCGTGGTCGAGGGACTGCACCGCAACCTGTCGCTCATGGCGACGGTGTTCGTCGGCATCCATATCATCAGCGCGGTGCTGGACGGCTACGTGCCGATCCACTGGATCGATGCCGTCGTGCCCTTCGGCGCCGCCTACAGCCCCTTCTGGTTGGGGCTGGGCGCCCTGGCGGTCGACATCTTCGTCGCCGTCGCCCTCACCAGCCTGGTGCGGGCCCGGCTCGGCTACCGGGCCTGGCGCAGCGTGCACTGGTTGGCGTACGCCTGCTGGGGCCTGGCCGTCGCCCACGGCATCGGGATCGGAAGCGACCGGGCGCAACTCTGGATGCTCATCCTCGATCTCGTCGCGGTGGCTTCGGTGCTGGGCGCGGTCGCGTGGCGAGTCGGCCGTCGCGGCCGCCGTCCCGTGACAGTCGGGGAGCGGGTCCTGGAGGCGCAATCGACGTAACGTCATAGGTCGTGAACGACACCGTGCGGTACGAGATCGACGGGCACGTGGCGACCATCACGTACAACCGTCCCCAGGCGCTCAACGCCATCAACGGCGAGATGCGGCGCGGGCTCAACGACGCGTTCGCAGCCTTTCGTGATGACGAGAGCGCGTGGGTGGCCATCGTCACTGGACAGGGTCGGGCGTTCTGCGCCGGAGCCGACATGCGCGACGGGGGCGCCGCAGCGGGCGAGTTCGCGGGGTCGTTCTGGGAGAAGCCCACGCTCAACTCGTTCGAGAGCGGGTGGGAGATCTTCAAGCCGGTCATCGCGGCCGTGAACGGCCACTGTCTGGGCTACGGGCTGACGCTGGTCACGTGGTGCGACTTCGTGATCGCCAGCGAGCGGGCCGAGTTCGGCTTTCCCGAGGTGCGCCTGGGCGTGCCGACGATCGTGGGAGCCATCCGGCTTCCGCAGCGGATCAGCTGGCAGTACGCAATGGAGCTGTTGCTCACGGGCGAGCGGGTCGATGCCCACCGGGCCAGGGAGATCGGCCTGGCCGGCTGGGTCGTGCCCCACGACGATCTCATGGCCGAGGCTCGGCGCCTGGCCGACCGACTGGTACAGGCCGCGCCGCTGGCGGCGCGGGCCACCAAGGAGGTGGCGGTGCGGGCGGAGCACCTGACCTCGCTCGATGCGATCCGTTTCGGGGAGACGATGCGCAAGGTGGTGGCGAGCACCGCCGACGCCGCCGAGGGACTCGAGGCGGCACGGGAAGGCCGGTCACCGCGATGGACGGGCCGCTGAGCTCGGGCCCTGGGCCGGCCTCCCGGGCCGGCACCGTGCATCGGCCGGCCTCCCGGGCCGGCACCGTTGGGCCCCGACTGTCACCCGGGACGGGCCGGATCTAACCTCGTCCGTCGTGCCGTTGTGGAGGCGATCGGGGGAAGCCGAGCGTGCTCCTGGCTGACGCCGACCAGGTCTCGCCGCCGGTCCAGGTGCACCAGCTGCTCGGGTCCTGGCAGCTCGGACACGTCTTCGGCCTCGTCGCTTTCCTTCTCCAGGTCGCCGCCGCCGCGTGGTATGTGGCCGCCGTGGTGCGACTCCGTCGCCGGGGGCGGAGCTGGTCGGCGTGGCGGACGACAGCCTTCCTCGCCGGCGTGGCGGCCCTGGACATCGCCGTGGTGTCGGGGCTGGCGTCCTACGACGATCAGGTCTTCGTGGTGCACGTCGTCCAGCACCTCGTGCTGATGATGGTGGCTCCGCCCCTGCTCGCCCTCGGTGCGCCCATCACGCTGGCCATCCAGGCGGCCAGGCGTCCGCTCCAGGGACGGATTGTCCGCTTCCTCCACAATCGCCTCGTGCTCGTCCTGACCCTGCCGCTCGTTGCCGCGGCCCTCTACTACGGGTCGATGTACGTCGTGTTCCTGACCTCCTTCTATCCGTTCTCCCTTCGGCACCCGTTGGTCCACGACCTCAGCCACGTGGTGATGTTCGCGCTCGGGTGTCTCTTCTGGTGGCCGATGATCGCCGTCGACCAGCTCCCGAACCGGCCGGCCTTCCAGGTCAGGATCATCGCGATGTTCGTGGGCATGCCTATCGAGGTGTTCCTGGGCGTGGTCGTGATGAACTTCGGCCACCCAATCGCCCCACAGCACACGCTGTCGGACACCCAGGCGGGCGGCGCCCTGTTCTGGGGGGCGAGCATGCTGATCACGTTCGCCGCTGCTCTGGTGATGTTGGCCCAGTGGATGACCCACGAGGAGCGCCGCGCCACTCGACACGATCGCGTCGTCAGTGCTGGGGAGATGCGCCGGCGCGAGATCTGGGAGGCGGCGCGGGCAGCCAAGATGGGCACGCGTGGGGCAGCCGTGGACCGAGCCACGCCAGCTCCTACGGTGCACAAGGAGACCAGCCAGTGAGCGCGCGCCGGCTCCGGCGTGGCGGCCCTTTGGGCATGCTGGCGCTGGCGTTGGCGACGGCGCTCACCGCCTCCGCGTGCGGCGGGTCGTCATCGGCGTCACCGTCGGCGCCATCGTCGTCCTTCGGCATCCTCCAGGACCGACCGGTGCCCGATGTGCCACTGGTCGACGAGAGCGGCCGACCGACCAGCCTGGCCGCCTTTCGGGGCAAGGTCGTGGTGCTGGCCAACTTCCTGTCGCTGTGCCAGGACGAGTGCCCGATGATCACGGGCGCGTTCATCGCCATGCAGCGCGACGTGCAGGCGGCCGGCCTCGGGAACAGCGTGGCCTTCGTCGAGGTGAGCGTCGATCCTGGCCGGGACACGCCCGCCCGGCTGGCGGCGTACTCCCAGCAGTTCGGGGCCAACTGGCCGCTTTTGACAGGCACGCCCGCCGACCTGAGCCGGCTGTGGAGCTTCTTCGGCGTCTCCTACCAACAGGTCCCCGAGGACCAACCCCCCAAGCTCGATTGGTGGACGCACCAGCCCCTCACCTACGACGTCACGCACACCGACGGCTTCATCCTGCTCGACGCCAAGGGCCACGAGCGCTTCATCACCGCCAGCGCGCCCGACCTGAACGGCCAGCTCGCACCCCCGCTCAAGGGGCTGCTGAACGACGGGGGAGTGCGCAACCTCGAGCACCAGCAATCGCCGTCCTGGACCGTGCCCCAGGCGCTGGGCGCCCTGGGCTGGCTCATGGGGCGGACCATCCCGCAGACCGGCGGTTGACGGGCGCCCAGATCCTCGTCGACTTCGAAGCCCCTTTTCCAACTCCGGCTATCACGGGGGTCCCGACCGTCGGTACGCGCTGATCGTCAGCCTCGAGAGCACCGAGCACCTGGGTGCGGAGCCGCTGCCTTAGCCGGGACTGCGTCGCCGCCTCCCGGCGGGGACGACTGCTTGACCTTGGGTTACCCTGGGAGCTCCGAACCCCCGAACGGGGGACCAAAGGGGGGCCCCATGGGCAACGGACGCGCGGCCGACATCGGCGTTCGGCTGAACAAGAAGCTCGTGATCAGCGGGGCGGTGCTGGTTGGGATCGGCGGTTCCTTGGCGGCGGCAGGGGTTCTGCTGGGCAGCACCGCCATCGCCTCGGCGATGCGCCAGTGGGTGCGGCAGCTCGATCAGCCACCGAGCGAGATGGCGAAGCAGAAGTGGAACCAGGCCCGGGCGGCGACGCAGGCTGGCGCCAAGGCCTGGCAGGGCGGGTCCAGCTAACCAGAAGGGCGCACGAATCATCCGACGAGTCGGGTAACCACAACGGCCCGACCTGCGGATTCGCCCCTCAAAGCCCCCAACTTCCAACACGACTTCCAACATTTCGCGAGGACGCTCTGGTCGTGGAGGGCCCTGCCTGCGGTCAGGCAAAGCCGAAGGCACCTGTGATGTTGCCAGCCGCCAAAACAGTCCGGGGAGTGCCGACGACGGGAGCGATGCCGATGAGAACACCTTGGACGTCCGAGGAGAAGACTCTTACCGACTCTCGTCTCCATGCCCTCTCCTGTCCTTGAAGCTACGCCTCAACCCGGCGAGCGCATCAGGGTCAAAGCTCCCTTCCCGCTACCTGTCGAACGACATCAGACTTTGGCTGATGCTCGTGGAGGCTCCGCTTACGTGGGTGAAGGCTCGCCCGATGGCCACCGAGCCCAGTCCAACCGATCGCCAGAGGTTGAGATGCAGGAGGGCTCGAAGGCCCACGATTTCACCCCAAAGGGGTGATGCTCGTTCACGATGGCCAGCTCAAACTGTTGCTATGCCTCCCACGGGAGCGGTCGGCGGACCCTGTGGTTACTCACTATCCGAGTCAAGAACCCGTGTCTGATCCTCAGTCCCCGGAAGGCCAGGGCGCCGAGGCGGAGCCGACGTCGTCCACGTCGCCCCCTGAGGACGAGGTCGAGCGGCACCCGACGGAGGGTGAGGAGACGAAAGCCCCAAAGCCGCCCACCCCACGGCGCCGTCGTCGAGTCTCCTGGCGGGGCATCTTGAGGGTCAGCCTGCTGCTGATCGGTGGCCTCCTGGCCATCCTCTCGGTGCTCACCATCTGGTTACGGGCCGAGCTGCTGGATACCGACACCTACGTGGCCAGTGTGTCGGCGGTGGTCACCAATCCCGCCGTCGAGGCGTCGGTGGCCAACGTCATCACGAACCAGATCTACAACAGCGTGGACGTGGAGGCCACCCTCCGTGACGAGCTGCCACCCAAGGCCGCCCCTCTGGCCCCGCAGCTCGCCGACGGGCTACGGAGCTTTATCAATAAGGTCAGCCTCAGAGTGGTGAGCTCCAAGCAGTTCGAAGACCTGTGGATCGGGGCCAACCGGAGAGCTCACGAGCAGATCGTGGCCGTCCTCACCGGCCAGCCCGGACCCCACGGGGCCGTCTCCACCGCCGGGGGACAGGTCACGCTGGACCTGTCCTCGGTGACCGCCACGGTCAACCAGCGCCTCCTTTCCTCGGGCATCAACGTCTTCCAAGGCAGCACGGGCACTGGCCCGAACGGCGGCAAGGTCGTCCTCGTCAAGTCGAGCCAGCTCGAGTCCCTCCAAGGGGTCGTACGAGTCTTCAAGCATCTCACCGTTCTCCTGCCCATCCTGACCGTGCTCTGCCTGGCCGGAGCCGTCTTCGCCTCCCGCGATCGGCGCCGGGGCCTGGTCCGGGCTGGCAGGGCGGTGGTCGTCTCCATGGTGATCCTCACCGTCCTCCTGCTGCTGATCCGGGCGCTGTACTTCAAGGGCGTCGTGACACCGAGCTTCTCCAAGGAGGCGGCCAGCGCCCTCTTCGCCGGCCTGATCGGCTTCCTGCGCCAAGGCGTCCTGGTGTCGTTCCTGGTGGGCCTGGTGGTGGCCCTGGGGGCAGCCCTGGCTGGTCCGTCGCGGCCCGCAGTGTGGGTGCGAGAGAGCGCAGTGGGCAGCGTTCGCTTCCTGGGCCAACACGCGAAGGAGGGCCGAGCAGGCCTCGGCCCCGTCGGGCCCTGGGTGGGACGCTACCGGTCCGCCTTGCGCATCGGGATTGTCGCCCTCGGCCTCGTGGTGCTCTTTGCGTGGTCCAATCCCGGCGTCGAAGTCGTCCTGGGCGTGATCATCGGAGTCCTTCTCCTGCTCTGGGCGGTCGCAGCCATCGCTCGCGGTCAACCGGCGGTGCAAGGAGCTGGGGGTGGGCCGCCGTCACAGGCGTCCTAGACACCCACCGAGCACCGGCGCTTCTTGCTCCCCACGAAAGACCTGCTCCCCGGTTAACCAGTGATCGGGCGCGTTGGAAGTATGTTGCCGCCCATCGTGTCGCCGCCCGACGTGTCCATCGTCCCGGACTTGTTCGGCTGGCCGCTGTCGTCGCCGGCAGGCGACTCGAACGCGGGGTCGCTTCCCTGCGGGACGTAGTTGTTACCGCGTGCCATTGAGACCTCCTGTGGTCATGCCGAGCCGTTGCCCGGTTGCATCGGTGCTCAGCCGCTCGGCGTAGCCGATGCCCTGGCGAATCACCTCGCGTGGTCGGGCCGCATCGACACCGGACTGGA
>DASXYV010000438.1:0-1874 GCA_036502305.1 Acidimicrobiales bacterium | reverse complement strand
ATCCTGGCGGCGGCGGCGCCGTCCGAGGCTGGCTGCCACAGACGCCCCAGTAGGCTGGCGCTGGCGTGATCGACCTGCGCGACATCGAAGACGCCCGGGCGACCGTCAGGCCGGTCCTCCGGGTGACACCGGTGACGCACTCGCATTCGCTCTCGGAGCTGGCGGGCCGCGAGGTGCTGCTGAAGGGCGAGCAGCTGCAGCGGACCGGCTCGTTCAAGATCCGCGGCGCCCGCAACTTGGTGGCCCGCCTGGAGGAGGCGGAGGGTCCGAGGCCGGAGGTCGTCGCCGCCTCGGCCGGCAACCACGCCCAGGGTGTCGCCCTCGCCGCCCGCCTGTCGGGCCTCCCAGCCACCATCTTCATGCCCGCCAACGCGGCGCTGCCCAAGGTCGAGGCGACGCGGTCCTACGGAGCGAGGGTGCTCCTCGACGGCGCCGTCGTCGACGACGCCATGGCCGCGGCCCGTGACCACGCCGAGCGGACGGGCGCCGTCCTCGTGCCGCCCTTCGACGATCCTCTCGTCGTGGCCGGGCAGGGCACCGTGGGTCTCGAGCTCGCCGAGCAGGCGCCGGAGGCAACGGTCGTGGTCGTCCCGGTTGGAGGCGGCGGGCTGGTTGCCGGGGTGGCGACCGCGCTGGCCCACACCCGGCCCCAGGTGAGGGTCGTCGGTGTCGAGGCGGCCGGGGCGGCGGCCATGCGGGCGTCGCTCGACGCCGGACGGTGCGTGACGCTCGACAACGTGACAACCATGGCTGACGGCATCGCCGTGCGCTGCGTGTCCGACCTGACGCTCGCCCACGCCCAGGCCTACGTGGACGACGTCGTCACCGTGACCGAGGAGGAGATCAGCCAGGCCCTCCTCCTGTTGGTGGAGCGGGCCAAGGTCGTCGTCGAGCCCGCCGGGGCGGTGGCCCTGGCAGCCATCCTGGCCGGTCGGGTGCGGGGTGCGGGCCCGGCGCTCGCCGTCCTCTCGGGTGGCAACGTCGATCCCCTGGTGCTCACCAAGCTCATCGACCGCGGCCTCTCCGCGGCCGGCCGCTACCTGCTGCTCCGGATCGTGCTCAGCGACCGTCCCGGCGCCCTGGCCGCCCTCACCGACGCCGTCGCCAAGATGCGGCTCAACGTGCTGTCGGTCGAGCACCATCGGGCCGGCCTCGACCTGGGTGTGGACGAGGTCGAGGTCCTCTTGACGGTGGAGACGCGCGACCCTTCCCATCGCCACGAGGTCGTGCGCACCCTCCGGGACCAGGGGTTCAACGTGGCGCTGGCGGCCGATCCGGCCGATCAGGACGTCCCGCCGTCGTCGGGATAGGCGACAGCCCACAGGCAAAGGCCGTGCGGCGGCGCGGGCGAGGCGGCGAGCGCGCGATCACAGGATCGCAGGATCCAGGCCAGGTCCCCCGCCCGCTTTCTACCTCGACCCACTTCGACCAGGGTGCCCACCACCGAGCGGACCATCTGGTGGCAGAAGGCGCCCGCCTCGATCTCGAAGCGCAGCAGGTCGCCCTCGCCCAGTCCACTGTCGCCTCGGGTCCAGCGGGCGTCGTGGACGCGACGTACGAGTGACCCGCCGTCCGGAGCCCGACGGCAGAAGGTCGAGAAGTCGTGCTCACCGAGCAGCGGATCGGTGGCCTGCTCCATGGCCCGGAGGTCGAGCGGGTCCTCGACGTGCCAGGCGGTGGCGGCGAGGAAGGGATCGGGGGTCGGCGCGTTGAGCACGCTGTAGCGGTAGTGACGCGACACGGCCGAGTGGCGGGCGTCGAAGCCGGGCGGGGCGATCCGGGCGTCGCGCACGACGATGGCCGGCGCCAGCATGGCGTTGCACGATCGAACCAGCGCGTCGAGATCGAGCCTGCCCCGGACGGGGGCCAGGTCA
>DASXYV010000437.1:0-5536 GCA_036502305.1 Acidimicrobiales bacterium | reverse complement strand
GCCCAGAGGAGCAGCCAGCCCGGGACGCGGGCCCAGAGGAGCAGCCAGCCCGGGAGGCGGGCCCAGAGGAGCAGCCAGCCCGGGAGGCGGGCCCAGAGGAGCGGCCAGCCCGGGGGGCGGGGCCAGCGGAGGAGATGGGGTGCCCGATGACGAGCTCGCTCGGGCGGCGGCCGACAGCCGGGACCCCCACCAGGTCAAGCTGGTGGAGGCCTGCCGCCGCGGCTTCGCTGCCACCCGTGATCCCATCTTCGCGGCCGCGGCCATCACGGTCACGGGCTTCGACCGCTGAGCCGGCGCCACCGCCTGGCTGCGCTGCTCGCGGAGAGTGAGGCAGCCCCAGATGCCCCACCCCACGGGCACGACGGACCAGAAGCTGACGATCCGGTACAGGAACACTCCAGCCAGGGCGCTCTCCGCTGACATGCCGTAGGCGACCAGGAAGAAGGAAAGACTGCCCTCCACCACGCCGAGCCCACCGGGAACGAGCGGAAAGCTGGCGGCCACCTGGGCGAGCCCGTAGGCCACCAGCACCCCGCGCCAGGGAACCGTGCCGCTGATCGCCCACACGCACGTCACCAGGCAGGCGCAGTCGACGAGCCAGTTGAGCATTGCGAGCAGGCCGATCGCCGTCCAACCCCGAACGTCGAGGCCGATCGCGCCGACCCGCGTCGCCAGCGTGCCAGCGGCGTCGGCAAGGTGTCGGAGGCGGGGCATGCCCGACGTGGCGGTGGCCACCCCGCGTCCCGCGGCCCTGACTACGGGCGAGCGCCGTCCGAGCAGGGCCACCCCGGCGACCACGGCGGGAATGGCGGCCAGGACCGCTGCCACTGGCCGCAAGTGGGCGACCGGGCCCCGGCCACCAGCGATCTCGATTCCGGCAGCCACCACGAGGAACAGGGCGAAGCTGCCCAGGGCGCCCGCCACGAGCACGACCCATCCGGCCAGCGGGCGGTCGGCCCCGTGCCGCCGCAGCCGGCGGAAGACCCAGGTTGCCCCCCACGCCACCCCGCCGGGAAGCGTGAGGGCCAAGGCGTTGGCCGCGAGTGTGATCGCCGTCATCGGCCCCAGGCCGACGTGGACGTTGCCCGCCCGCAGGAGCCGCTGCTGGATCAGCGCGAAGACGACCATCGACACGGCCTCGAGCCCGAGAGCTACGAGCAGCAGACCCCAGCGGACGTGGACGAGGGAGTGACCGGCGGCGGCGAGGTCGTGGCTGCGGCCGGCGCCGACGACGACGGCCACGACGAGCACGATCAGCACCCCTCCGCGCCGGAGCCACGTGGACGCGACGGCGGCAGAGTTGCGGCCCGCAGCCGACCAGCCGGGGGTCGTGAGGAGCTCAGCGGCCGTACACGTCATGTGCCTTCAGACGCCGTGGCGAGGCAAACCTCATCGGTCGCCCCAGGGAAGGGTCGTGGCTACCTTGTGGGGCCCGCCCCGTGCTTCCTCAGTGGGCGCCGTGCAGCGGGGCGAGCTCCACCGTCACCGTGCGGCCGTAGAGCGGTGTCGCGTCCGCCCCCGCCGGTGCGTCGGTCGGCATGGGTGGGCCCAGGTTGGCGTGCACGACCCGAGACCCGTTGCGACCGGTCTGACAACCCACGGGGACCCGCAGCGTCACCTCGCCGGTGCCCCGGAGGGTGAGGCCGCGACAGGAGACGTTCCGTAGCTCCAGGAACTCGCTCGTCGGCCGGGTGACGTCGAACCGCCAGCCCCAGATGGAGAACGATCGCTGCACGCTCCGGTAGTCGAAGTGGTCCGGTGGTGGTGGGGGGTCGCCCCTGCCGTCGTCGTGCCGCAGCGACGCGTACTGGTTCTCGAGCTGACCGCGAAGCCAGGGATTCCAGTACGCATCGGAGTGGATGCCGGGATGCAGCTCGTAGTGGTCGCTGACGCCGACGTCGGCGACGGCCGCCTGGAAGTCGAGGTTCATGTCGAGCACCAGCGCCTCGAAGCCCTGGGCGATGAGGTAGCCCGACGGGCTGTTGAGATCCGCGCTGCGGCGGGGGACGGCGTCGTTGGAGAAGCCCCGCAGCTCGGTGACCTGCCGGCCCGCCCGGAAGGCCCTGGCGTTGAGGACCAGGTCCCGGGGGTTGCGACCTCGGTAGTAGCTCTGGTCGGCCACCGGGTCGCCGAGGGCGAGGGTGGCGGCGTTGACGTCCTCGGCCTGGCCCGGCGAGACCGAGCCCGGGAGGACGCCGACGGCGCCCGGCAGCGGCCGGTACGGAAGGGCTCCCGGCGGCTGCACGCCGACGGGCGAAGGGGCCCCGGCGGGGTCGGCGCCGGGGAGGAGCAGCACGTTGAGCGCCCCCGACACCGAGCCGAGCGACGACCACAGGTCGGGGTGGGCCAGGCCCAGCTGGTACGACCCGTAACCGCCGAGCGAGGTGCCCGCCAGCGCCCGCCACTCGCGTCCGGGTCGGGTCGGGAGGTGGGACTCGACATAGGGAAGGATCTCGTCCACGACATCGGTCGCGAAGCCGGGAGCCGCGGTGCGGTAGCGAGCCTCGTCTCCCCCGGCCGCGTAGCGCGGGTTCCAGTCGACCCAGAATCCGTCGACGTCCGGCCCCGGCCCGTCGCCCCCGGGCACGGTGCGGCCGTCCGGGGCCACCAAGACGAGATCCAGTGAAGGGCGCGGCACCCAGTGGGCTGGGTCGGAGTAGTTCCACGGATCGGCGACGCTGTGCGGGTCGACCGGCGGCCCGGAGTCCAGGGCGGCCACCCAGGCGGTTGGATGGGCGGCCGTACCCAGCATCGAGGTGTAGTCGCCGCCGAAGCCGTGGAGCAGGTAGAGGACCGGGCAGCGCCGACCGCTCGCCGGTGCGCAGGCCGGTGGGACGAAGTACGAGAACGCCGTGGTGCCGCCAAGGGCGGGGCTCGCCAGCTCCTGGCAGGAGACCGTCCCCACCACCACGGTCGGGGTCGGGGTCGGCGCCGCGCATCCGGCGAAGAAGGAGGGCGCCGGACCGGTCGCCACGGCGGCGCCGGCGGGCAGGGCGACGACACCCGCGGCGAGCCCAGCGGTAGCTAGCACGCGGGCGGCTCGGCGCACCGTCAGGGGTTCGGCGCTGCTCGGCCCGATCCCTATGGTCATCGGGGACGCCGACGCGCCCGTTCGTCCTCGGCGTCACAATGGAGGCACGACGCCCCGGAGGGGCGGTGGGGGGGACCCGATGCAGACGATGTGGTTGAGCGAGGACGGGGCGTGGGAGACGACCCTGCGGGGCCGCCAGGTGTTCGACAACCCCCGCCTGAACAAGGGGACTGCTTTCACCCCCGAGGAGCGTCGAGCACTGCGTCTGGTCGGGCAGTTGCCCCCTTCGGTCCTGACGCTGGACGAGCAGGCCGCGCAGTCGTACGCGCAGTACGAGGCACAGCCGACCAACCTGGCCAAGAACATTCACCTCGCCGACCTTCATGACCGCAACGAGGTGCTCTTCTACCGGGTGCTGTCGGACCATCTTCGGGAGATGCTGCCGATCGTCTACACCCCGACGATCGGAGAGGCCATTGCCTTGTACAGCCACGAGTACCGCCGGCCCCGCGGCGTCTATCTCTCGGTCGACTCTCCAGAGCTTGTCGGACCGTCCCTCGGTGAGATGGGGCTCGGGCCCGACGAGGTGGACCTCATCGTGGCGACCGACGCCGAGGCGATCCTGGGCATCGGAGACTGGGGCGTGGGGGGCATCGAGATCGCCATCGGCAAGCTCGTCGTGTACACGGCGGCGGCGGGGATCCACCCGGATCGCACCCTGGCCGTCATGCTCGACGTGGGGACCAACCGCCAGAGCCTGCTCGAGGACCCGCTCTATCTGGGAAACCGGCATCCTCGGGTCTCTCGGACGGCCTACGACGAGTTCATCGCGACCTACGTCAACACGGCGAGGAGGCTGTTCCCCAACGCGCTGCTTCACTGGGAGGACGTCGGCACCAGCAACGCCCGCCGGATCCTTGATCGGTACCGGCGGCGGGTGCTGACGTTCAACGACGACATGCAGGGCACCGGGGCCGTCAACCTCGCCGCCGTGCTGTCAGCCGCTCGCGTATCGGGCGTGGCCCTTGCGGACCACCGTGTCGTGGTGTTCGGCTCCGGCACCGCGGGCATCGGCATCGCTGACCAGATGCGGGACGGAATGGCCGCGGATGGGCTGACCCGGGACGAGGCCACGGCGAGGTTCTGGTGCCTCGATCGACAGGGGCTGCTCACCGACGACGCTTCCGACCTCGAGGACTTCCAGCGGGCCTATGCCCGCCCGGCGAGCGAGGTCGCGGGGTGGGCCCGAGACGACGCGCTCAGCGGCATCGACCTCGCCGAGGTGGTTCGCCAGGTGCACCCGACCATCCTCATCGGCACCTCCACGCGCGCCGACGCCTTCACCGAGGAGGTCGTCACGGAGATGGCTGCCCACGTCGACCGGCCCATCATCCTGCCCATGTCCAACCCGACCCATCTCTGCGAGCGTGCCCCTGCGGACCTGATCCGGTGGACCGGCGGCCGAGCACTCGTCGCGACCGGCAGTCCGTTCGACCCGGTCACCCACGACAAGGTGACCTACATGATCGGCCAGGCGAACAACGCCTTGGTCTTCCCCGGCCTCGGTCTCGGAGCGATCGTCACCCGGGCCACGGTCATCACCGATGGCATGATCTTCGCCGCCGCCCGAGCACTCGCTGATCTCGTCGACCCGACCACTCCCGGTGCGTCGCTCCTTCCCCCGATCGAGGACCTGCGCAACACCTCGGTTGCAGTAGCCGTCGCCGTGGCCGAGGCCGCCAGGCGCGATGGCGTCGCCCGGGCATCGCTGGACGGCGACCTCGAGGCGCAGGTGCGCGACGCAGCGTGGACGCCGACCTATCGGGCCGTGCGGGCGGCCGAGATGGCCGCTGGTGCCCTCCGGGTCCCACCAGCCCCGGCCCGACACGACCCCACTCCAGCCAGCTTCGGGCGCGACTTCTGGCCGCGGGGACCCCGGTAGCGGCGCAACGACGCGAGCAGCTGCCGCAGGCCGACCGTGTTCGCCATCACCGCAGTGTGCGCTCGAAGAGCGGTCACGCACCGCCGGCAGCCGCCGGCTCCGCCGCCACGAGCACACCATTGCGGCCCTGGTAACGCACCGGCTGGTCGCCGTTCATGGCGACGGCCCATCCCGATCGGGTCATCAGCTGCTCGGGCTCGTCCGGGCCGAACCTGGTGAGCCACGGCTCGCCCAGGGCGGCGACGAGCAGGCCTCGCACCCGGCGACGAAGCCGCTCGGGCGCCGGAGCGTCGGGTCGCGTGGTCGGAAAGGCCACCGCCAGCCGGCTCCCCTTTCCGGCCAGCTCGCGGAGGCTGCCCAGCAGCTCGCTCGTCACCGGCCGCGGTAGGTAGCCGAGGAGTCCTTCCACGACGAAGAGCGACGGCCTGGCGGCGTCGTGGCCAGCGGCCCGGAGGGCGCCCACCAGGTCGTCGTGGACGAGGTCGACCGCGACGAATGCGGTCTGGGTGGGGAGTGATCCGATGGCGGCCAGGCGGGCCCTCTTGTCCGCCTGTGTCGCCGGG
>DASXYV010000436.1:0-2920 GCA_036502305.1 Acidimicrobiales bacterium | reverse complement strand
ACCTGGCCAACGGGACCGTCGTCGACGTCGACAATCCGAGCTCCATGCCCGCCCCCACGGCTATCGAGCGGGTCGAAGAGCCGCTCCTCACCGTGACCATCATCACCCCGAGCGAGTACACGGGCACGGTCATGGATCTCTGCCAGTCGAGGCGGGGCGACATGGTGAAGATGGAGTACCTCTCGCCTCAGCGCCTGGAGCTCGTCTACCGCATTCCACTGGCCGAAGTGGTGATGGACTTCTTCGACCAGCTCAAGAGCCGGACGAGGGGCTACGCCAGCCTGGACTACGAGCCGGCCGGCTACGACGCCTCCAATTTGGTCAAGATCGACCTCCTCCTCAACGGAGTGCCGGTCGATGCCTTCAGCACCGTGATGCACCGGTCCAAGGCCGAGGACTACGGGCGCCGGATGACCGCGAAGCTGCGTGAGATCATCCCTCGCCAGCTTTTCGACGTGCCGATCCAGGCGGCGATCGGCGGGCGCATCGTGGCCCGCGAGACGGTCAAGGCCAAGCGCAAGGACGTGATCGCCAAGTGCTACGGCGGCGACGTCACCCGCAAGCGCAAGCTCCTCGAGCAGCAGAAGGAAGGCAAGAAGCGGATGAAGAGCATCGGCCGGGTCGAGGTCCCCCAGGAGGCGTTCATCTCGGCCCTGCGCCTGAGCGACTAGGAGGAGCCCGGGAGGCCGGCCCGGGAGGCTGGCCCGACGAAGTAGCCGTCGGCGCTTCAGCGCCGAGGCCGGCCCGGGAGGCCGGCCCGACGACTCGCCGGCTCCCGCGGGGGCGAAGTGACCAGCCGTCAGTACGATGGCTGGCGTCAACCGCCGAAGCTGATCGTGTACCGGCCGATCAGCTGTGTCGCCGTCAGAAAGCCCCGAATGGGTCACCGCATCGGCACCACCAGCAGGGCGAGCAACGGTTCGTCGAGGCAGCCCCACGCGCCGGTGGTCAGCCTGGTGCGGGCGGGGTTGGTCGGCGCCGGGCTGGCGGAGATCGGGCTGACGGCCCTCCGATGGTCCAGGCATCGGCAGACCGGCGGGCGGGGGGGCGAGCTGTGGGAGCTGGCCCAGCCCGAGCTCGACCTCACGATGGTTGTGCCGTACTTCAACCCGGGCTCGCGGCTGCGGGTGACCGTGGAGAGCCTGGTCGAGGTGCTGCTGGAGTCGGGGTTGAGCTTCGAGATCATCACCGTGTCGGATGGGTCCACCGACGGGAGCGCCGACTCGCTGGCGGGCGTGGCCGGCGATGTCGTCCGGCGCGTCGTGCTCGCCCGCAACTGGGGCAAGGGGCAGGCCCTTCGCGCCGGGATGGCGCTCGGCCGCGGTCGCTACCTCGGCTTCATCGACGCCGACGGCGATCTCCCGGCCGAGCTGCTCCGTCCGTTCGTGTCGCTGATGCGGCGCCACGAGCCCGACATCCTGCTGGGCAGCAAGCGCCACCCGCAGTCGGTTGTCCGCTACCCGCCCCTCCGGCGCGTCTACTCGTGGGGCTATCAGCAGCTGATCCGGGTCCTGTTCCACTTGCGCATCCGGGACACCCAGACCGGCATCAAGCTGGTGCGACGGGACGTGCTGGCGGCGGTGCTCCCCCACATGGTGGAGAAGCGCTTCGCCTTCGATCTCGAGCTGTTCGTGGTGGCTCGTCGATTGGGCTACCGGCGCTTCATCGAGGCGCCGGTGCGCATCAACGAGCGCTTCAGCAGCACCATCTCGCCCCGCGCCGTGTTGTTGCTGCTGCTGGACACCTTGGCCATCTTCTACCGGCTGCGGGTCCTGCGCTTCTACGGCGGGACCATCCCGGCGCCGGAGCGGACCGGCCCTCCGGTCGGGACGACGGCAGACCTGCCGGTCCCTGGTCCGCCGGGCACGGATGGGGTTGACGCTGACGGCGGCCCCCAGCGCCGGGCCGAGGCGGGGGACGGCACCCCCGCGGCCGTGCAGCACCGGTACCCGCCTGGCACTCGGTAGACTTAAGTGCTAATCGTCCCGCCAGCTTGGGGACGGCCAGGTCGGTGAACCGTTGGACGAACGCAAGGCTTCCATACTCCGAGCAGTGGTCTCCGAGTACATCGAGACGGCCCAGCCCGTTGGCTCGGCGCATGTCACGCGTGTGCCGGAGGTCGGCGTCTCGGCCGCCACGATCCGCAACGAGATGGTCGCCCTGGAGCACGAGGGCTACCTCACCCAGCCCCACACGAGCGCCGGGCGCATCCCGACCGACAAGGGCTACCGGTACTTCGTCGACCAGCTGAGCGGACCCGGCCCCCTCGACCCCGCCCGCCAGCAGCAGGTACGCAAGTTCTTCGCTCGGGCCCACGGCGAGCTGGAGCAGATGCTCCACGACACCTCCAAGCTGCTCTCCCACCTCACGGACTATGCCGCCGTCGTGGTGAGCCCCGGCCCCGAGGCCGCGGTGATCCGTTCGATCCAGCTGGTCGGACTGGCGCAGCGCGCCGCACTCCTCGTCGTCGTGCTCTCCAACGGCGCCGTGGAGAAGCGCTCGCTCGAGGTGGACGAGTCCACCGGGCCCGAGCGCCTGGCGTCGGCGTCCGCCCACCTCAGCGCCCACCTGGTGGCGAAGACCCTGGGAGAGGTGGAGCGGCCCGTGGCCACTGGTGACCAGGCGACGGACGCGGTCGTGGATTCGAGCGTGTCCGCCCTCACCTCTCCCGACCACAGCGAGGAGCCCGAGCACGTGTTCGTGGGCGGCGCGTCCCGGATGGCCACCTCCTTCGAGGCGGTGGAGACCGTGCGCGGCGTGCTCGGCATCCTGGAGCAGCAGTACGTCGTGGTCAGCATGCTGCGCGACGTCCTCGACCGCGGCCTGTCGGTGGCCATCGGCACCGAGCACGGCGTGGTTCCCCTGGCCGAATGCGCCGTCGTCGTGGCACCGTATGGTGGGGCGGGGGACGACGCTGGCA
>DASXYV010000435.1:0-4154 GCA_036502305.1 Acidimicrobiales bacterium | reverse complement strand
CGGTCGAGCGCTCGGCCGCTCCCGCCACTGTCAGGGCCCCTCTGGCGCGGCTCATCGAGACCCACCCTGGGCTCGGCATCCGTCTGGAGGAGGACGGCGGGCTGGCCCGCGCCCTGGTGTCGGTGCTGGCGGCCAGCAGATCGCTCACCCGATTGTGCGAGAGCGATCGGCGCTGCATCGAGGTGCTCGCCGACCTCCATGACCGGCCGCCTGTCGACGCCCGGAGCGCGTCCGCCCTCGCCGGCTGGAAGCGCCTCGAGCTGCTGCGCATCGCCGCTCGCGACCTGACCGGGCTCGACGACCTGGAAGCGGTCGTCGCCGCCCTGGCCGCCCTCGCCGACGACGTGCTGCGCGGTGCGGTCGATCTGGCCGAGGTACCGAGCGGCGAGAGCCTCGCAGTGATCGGGATGGGAAAGCTCGGCGGCCAGGAGCTCAACTACGCCAGCGACATCGACCTGCTCTTCGTCGACGGCGACGGGGGCTCGGGCGCGCGGACGGCGCGGAAGGTGATGGACGTGGCGCGGGGCTGCTTTCGGGTCGACGTCGACCTGCGCCCCGAGGGCCGTGACGGGCCGCTCGTCCGCTCGCTCCGCTCCTACCAGGCGTACTGGGCGCGCTGGGCCCAGGCGTGGGAGCGCCAGGCCCTGCTGAAGGCGCGTCCGGTGGCGGGGGACCCGGCGCTCGGTGACGCCTTTCGGCGCGAGGCGGAGCTCGAGCTGTGGGGGCGGACCTTCGGGGCCGACGACTTGAGGGACATCCGGGCCATGAAGGCACGCGCCGAGGAGCACGTGGCCCGACAGGGCCTGTCGCACCGGGAGATCAAGCGGGGCTGGGGTGGGATCCGGGACGTCGAGTTCGCGATCCAGCTCCTCCAGCTGGTCCACGGGCGCAATGACGCAGCCCTGCGCTCGCGCTCGACTCTCGCCGCCCTGACCGAGCTCGGGTCGGCCGGCTATGTGGACGCGGAGGACGCCCGCACCCTGGCCGACGCCTACCGCTATCTGCGCACGGTCGAGCACCGGCTGCAGCTGGTCGACGAGGCCCAGGTGCACTCGGTCCCGTCCGATCCGGCAGCCCGCGCCCAGCTCGCCCAAGTCCTCGGCCATCGTGACGATCCGACGGGCACGGCCCTGGCCCGCTTCGACCGCGAGCTGAGCGACCACCAGGCCGTGGCCCGGTCCATCCACGAGCGGCTCTTCTTCCGTCCGCTGCTGGAGGCCTTCTCGGCCGTCTCGGAGCCGCCTTCGTCGGGGGCTCCGGCGGGGCTCGGGTCCGACGACGCCGTGCGAGCCCGGCTGGCCGCCTTCGGCTTCACTGACATCGAGCGCACCAGAGCTGCCCTGGCCGAGCTCACCAAGGGCCTCACCCGCTCCTCGCGACTGATGCAGCAGACGCTCCCGTTGCTGCTCACCTGGTTGTCGGAGTCACCCGATCCGGATCTGGGTCTGCTCGGCCTCCGCACCCTCGTGTCAGGCGGCCATCGTCGCGATCGGTTGGTGGCCACGTTCCGGGACTCCCCCGAGTCGGCGCGCCGGCTGTGCCTGCTCATCGGGACCGGCCGAGCGATGCTCGAACCGATTCGGCGCAACCCTGAGCTGGCCGCCGAGCTCGGCGACGACGCCGCCCTGGCCCGTCGTAGCCGAGCGCAGCTGGCCGAGCTGGCCGGCGCCGTCCTGGGTTGGCGCCATGACCGCGAGCGGTGGCGGGCAGGCCTGCGCCGCTTGAAGGACACCGAGATGGCGCGAATCGCCGCCCGGGACGTCCTCGGCATCGACGACGACGATGCGACGGGAGCGGCGATCAGCGACCTCGCCGAGGTCACCCTCGAGGAGGCCCTGGCATCGCTGGGCCCGCCCGTCCCCATGGCGATCGTGGCCATGGGACGCTTCGGTGGAGCGGAGCTGTCCTATGTCAGCGATCTCGACGTGCTCATCGTCTTCGACGGCCGCACGACTGCGGACGTTGCGGCGGCGGAGGAAACGGCGGAGGAGCTGATCCGCACGGTCAACGGGGCGACACCCGCGGGGCGCCTGTTCACAGTCGACACCGATCTCCGACCCGAAGGTCGCGACGGGCCATTGGCGCGCAGCATCGACGGCTACCACACCTACTACGGGCGGTGGGCGCGCACCTGGGAGCGCCAGGCCCTCATCCGGGCCCGCCCCGTAGCGGGCGATCCCGACGTTGCCCGGCGCTTCATGGAAGTGGTCGACGACTTCGTCTGGCAGCGGCCGCTGGACGACGAAGAGCAGCGGGAGATCCGCCGCATGAAGGCGCGGGTGGAGCGCGAGCGCCTGCCTGCCGGTGAGGACCCGCAGTTCCACCTGAAGCTCGGCCGGGGCTCGCTCTCCGACATCGAGTGGACGGCGCAGCTGCTCCAGCTCCGCCACCAGATCGCGTCGCCCGGGACTGTGGCCGCGCTCGGTGCCCTCGTGGAGACGGGGGTGCTGAACCCCGCCGACGCCGAGGTCCTCACCGTCGCCTATCGGTTCTGCGAGCGAACCCGCAACCGGCTGTACCTCGTTCGCGGCGAGCCTGGCGATGCGCTGCCGACGCAAGCCCCCCAGCTGTCCCGGCTGGCCCGAAGCCTCGGCACCAGCGCCGTGTCCCTGCGTGAGGAGTACCGGCGCGTCACCCGGCGGTCCCGCCTGGTCGTCGAGCGCCTCTTCTACGGGATCGACCACCAGGGGCGGTAGGTAGGTCGTCCTTTTTGCCCCGTTCTGGGCGGTCACGGGGCCCCGATGAGCGGTTGCTCTGTACGGTCGCTGACAGAGGCGGTATCCTGATGAGGGGTCGATCCACGAGGGCGCCTTGGCGATGGCAGCAGCGCACTTGGGACCTTTCCGGAGTATCGGGGCCTCCGCGAGTTCGAAAGAGTCAGGCAAGGAGCCGCAATGAGCCTGTCAGCCAACGCTATGTACGACGGGAAGACCGGAGCTCCCCGCGACCAGCTGCCTCATGCCGACGGCGCGTGGGCCATCCCAGGTGGTCCCGTCCGGGTGCTCCTCGTCGCCGACACCGAGATCATCGTTCGAGGCCTCTTCGGCGTGCTCGACCGCAGCCGCGACCGGGTCGAGCTGCTCGGTCCTGTCTCATGGGCCGATGACATCGGTGAGGCCGCGATCGCCCTTCGCGCCGACGTGGTGCTCGTCGACACCGATCGGAAGGGCGGGGCCGACATGGGGTCGCTTGCCCGGCTCCTCGCCGAGACCGAGGACCTCCGCGTCGTGGCGTTCACCCACAGCAATGATGAGCGTCGCATGTTCGAGGCGCTCCGGGCCGGATCCGCTGGTTACCTCCTGAAGTCGCTGGGCGCGGTCGAGCTCGTCCACCACCTCGAGCGGGCCCGTGACGGGCAGGTGGTCATCGATCCGACCCTGGCATCCCGTCTGGCCCTCGCCATGGGCCGTTCCAGGGACTTGGGCGGCTGGCCCGGTGCCCGTATGGGCCTGAGCCAGCGCGAAAGCGATGTCCTCGCCCTTCTGGTCGACGGCTTGGCCAATCGCGAGATCGCTGAGCGCCTGTTCGTGGGTCAGGAGACGGTGAAGACCCACCTCCACTCGCTCTATCGCAAGCTCGATGTCCGCGACCGGGCTGGCGCCGTGGGACTGGCCCTTCGCGACGGCATCTTCAGCTGATCCCCGCCCGGCCGCCGATCAGTACGTGTACGTGCTGGTGGCCACGCAGACGAGGGCGTTGGGGGGGACCGGGGTGCACCCGGGCGAGGGCAAGAAGGACGATCCCGGCGGCGCGGTGATGGTGTCGACGTAGCTCCCCTGGTAGGTCAACCCCGGCACCGGCAGCACGGTGGCGCTGTCGTGCCCGACGAGCGACGTGCAGGCGCTACAGGAGGCCGAGCTTGTCGACAGCGGCACAGCCACGCTGACCAACGGGATCGGGCCCAGCAGCTCGATGCTCGTCGTGGCGTGCTGGGCCAGCAGGCCGCTGCACACCGAGGTGCCGACGGTTGTCAGCGTGTAGGCGCTCGTCGGTGCGATCGTGTCCGTCGCCGAGCACGTGTAGACGAGGGGCAGCGGCGGAAGCGATGCCGCGCTCGCCGCCTCTGCTGGAAGGAGGACGGCGGGCACCCCGAGCGGCCCGAGCGCCCCGAGAAGGAGAACGACCAACGCCCCAGCCCGCAGCTTCATGTCCTC
>DASXYV010000434.1:0-1933 GCA_036502305.1 Acidimicrobiales bacterium | reverse complement strand
TTGGCGACCCGGACCTCGAGGGTGAGGTTGCGGGCTCCTCGATGTCGGGCCAACCAGGCCATGTTGAGCATGAGTCGGGTGCCGACCTTGTGCCGCTGCCACGCCGGGTCGACGGCGATGGTCGTCACGTGGGCGTCGGCGCCGCTGAACATCAGGCCCGAGTAGCCGACGACGGTTCCCTGGGCCCGGGCGACGTGATAGGCGCGTGTCGTGCGCAGGGCGAGCTCGCTCATGAACAGGCTCAAGGACCACGGTCGGGGATAGACCTGGGCCTCGATGCGCAGCACGGAGCGGAGGTGCCTGCGTCGCATGGACAGGATCTGCACCTCGGGCACCGCGCCGTGCCGGGGCGGAGCGAACGCACGGCCCGTGTCGTCGTCGGGGACGCGAGCGGCAGCCACGGTCAGCCGCGCCCCGGGACCGGGGCGCCGTCGTGCGCCGATCCACCGTCGCCCACCCAGCCTGACCCGGGCCCGCCCGCGGCGCGGCGCTGGTCCCAGTTGATCTCGGCGTCGGACTTGCGGAGGTAGAGGACCCGCAGGTCGCGCGGCTGCACGAACTCCTCGCGAATGGCCCGGGGATGCGAGAGCTCGACCAGCGCCGACGCCTGGGGATAGGCGTAGCCGAGCCCACCCAGCTCGATGCGGCTGTCCACGGCGAGCAGGTCCGCGTAGCGGACGGCCCCGTCGCCCACCACCAGGCACTCGTCCCCGCTGGCCTCCAGCTCGCAGGCCAGGTCGGCGGGCGGCTGGAGCCGGTAGTCGGACAACCGCTGGACGCCCCCTTGGACCTGGCGGTACAGGGCGCTGTAGACCTCACCCCGGCGGGCGTCGATGACAGCGGCGATGAGCCGACGGGTGTGCCGCAGCGGGAAGGCCAGCAGGTCCAGGCTCGACAGCCCGATCATCGGCACCCTGAGCGCCTGGGCCGTCGCCTTCGCCGCCGCCACGCCCACCCGCAGGCCGGTGAAGAGCCCGGGGCCGATGTCGACGGCCACGATGCTCACCTCCCGCAGCTCGACCTGGGCCTGGCGACACACGAAGTCGATGGCGGGAGCGAGGGTCTCGGCGTGACGACGCCCGCGCGCCACGCCGAAGGAGGCGATCACGCCCTCCTGGCCGCCGAGGGCCACGCCCACCTGCTGGGTGGCAGTCTCGATGCCGAGGATGATCACCGCAGCGCACCCGGGACGACGCCGGGGTCCGGACCTGGGTCGATCAGCCACCGGTCGAGGGCGAGGGCCAGCGGGGCCAGCCGCACCGACCACCGCCTCCCCACCGCTCGCAGCGTGAGCACCCTGTCGTCGTCTCCGGCACCCAGCTGCAGGCCCACCTCCAGGAAGTCGGGGGCGAGGGCCGCGGCGGCCATGTCGCCCCACTCGACCAGGGCCACCCCGCCCTCGTCCAGCAGCTCGGGCAGGGCCAGGTCGACGACCTCCTGGAGGTGGTCGAGCCGGTAGACGTCGGCGTGGACCAGCGTGATCCGGCCCTCGTAGGTGCGCACCAGGGTGAAGGTCGGGCTCGTCACCGGCTCCTCGACCCCCAGGCCCCGCCCGAAACCCTGGGCGAAGACGGTCTTGCCGGTACCGAGCTCCCCCGCCAGCAACACGACGTCCCCGGGCTGCACCGCGCCGGCCACGGTCGCGGCCAGCTCCCTCGTGTCGTCGGGTGACTTGGTGGCGGCGACGATCACAGTCGCGCCCCGAGCTCCTGCTTGGCCCGCACGAGGTCCGCTCGCATCTCGGCGAGAACCTCCCCCCCTCCGCCCCGCAGGGCGGCGGCCGGGTGGTAGGTGGGCACGAGGCTCCCGGAGCGGAAGGGATAGGTCTGTCCCCGGAGGCGTCGGATCCCCTCGGTCGTGTCGAGCAGCAACCGCGTCGCGAAGTTGCCGAGCGTCACCACCACCGCGGGCGCCACCATGTCGAGCTGGGACT
>DASXYV010000433.1:0-7121 GCA_036502305.1 Acidimicrobiales bacterium | reverse complement strand
CCAGCCCAGGTCCTCCATCGGATCGCCCAGGTGGGCCAGCTCCCAGTCGAGCACGGCGCGGATGCCGTCGGGCCCCACGATGAGGTTGCCGTTGCGAAAGTCTCCGTGCACCACGACGGTGCGCCCCGCGTCGACCCGATGCGCGTCGAGCCAGCGGAAGCCGATTTCGAACGCGGGGTGAGGCTCGCCCAGCTGGTCGAGGATCGCCCGGAACGCCTCGACCTGGTCGGGATGCTCGAGACCCGGCACGTCGCTCGGCGGGATGCGGTGGATCCCAGCCAGGGCCTGGCCGCACTGGGCGGCCAGCATCGGCCGGACGGCGGCGTAGGCGTCGTCGCGCAGGATGTGACGGGGGATGGTCTCGCCCTCGACGCGGTCCATGACGATGAACGAGGACCCGAGCATGGCGGGGTCGTCGCTGGCCGCCACGATCCCCGGGACCGGGACGCCGGCATCGGCGGCGGCGGAAAGAAGCCGCGCCTCGCGTCCCATTCCACTCCCTGGGGCCCCGGGTGGGTCTCGGCGAAGCACCAGACCCGAGCGCGTCCCGTCCGCCCGCCTGACATCGAACGACCACGTCTCGCGCGAGGCACCTCCCGACAGCCGCCGCAGCCCCTCCACCTCGACGCCGGGCTCGCCGAGCGCCCGAGCCACGACCTCCCCAAGCGCACCGGTCAGCTCGTCGGCAGGCACGGCCGGCACCGTAGCCGGGATATCGTTCGCTCACCGCAGACACAAGGAGGCCAGGTGCCCAGTCCCGAGCAGGTCCGTGCCGTCGTCGACGACTACCTCGCCTCATTCCCGAACAAGGACCGAGACGCCTTCCTCGCCTGCTTCGCCGACGACGCCAAGCAGGTCGATCCCGTCCCGTCGCCTCCCAACATCGGCAAGGAGGCCATCGGTCAGTTCTGGGACAACGTCGCGGGCATGGCCGACGAGATGGAGCCCAAGCTCGATCGGGTGCACGTGTGCGGCAACCAGGCCGCCGTCGTGTTCACCATGTACGCCCGATCGGGCGAGGGCGGCAGCATGATCGACATCGTCGACATCTTCGAGGTCAACGACGACGGCAAGTTCGCGTCGCTCCACGCCTACTGGGACCCCGCGGAGATCCGGCCGATCAGCTGAGCCGAGTCATGTGAGCCCGGCCCGAACCGCGCCGGCAAGGCTGCCTGCGGACAGCGCCGCCACCGTCACATAGCGGGCCGCCATCGCCTCGGCCAGAGGCCGAGCCAGTCCGAGGCGCACCGGCCCCTCCTCGGCGTCGACCACCACCGCGGCGACGCCCCGCCGCCGTACACCCGCCGCTTCCTCCTGGGCCGCGGCCACCGGGTCGGCACCCGCTGGCCCGGCGGTGGCCCGGCCGTCCGAGACGACGACCACGAGCGGTTGGTAGGCCCCCGAGCGGGCCCGCTCGGCCACCTGCAGGCCGGCTCCGATGCCCGCTGCCAGCGGCGTGCGACCACCCGTCGGCAGCGAGGCCAGGCGGGCCCGAGCCACCTCCACGCTCCCCGTGGGCTGAAGCACGACCTCGGCGGACTCGCCCCGGAACGTCACCAGCGCCACCCGGTCTCGACGCTGGTACGCATCGAGCAGAAGGCTGAGCACGGCCCCCTTCGCCGCCTCCATTCGGCGGCCGACGCCCATCGAGCCCGAGGCGTCGACCACCAGGACGACGAGGTTGGCCGCGCGCTGCTCGCGCACTGCCTCTCGCAGGTCCTCGGGCTCCACGAGCACAGCGGCGTCGTTCTCCGCCACCGACCCGCTCGCTCGGCGGCTGGCGGCCGCCGCGGCCGTGGCCCCCAGGGCCACCGAGCGCACAGGGCCGTCCGGCGCCTCCGGCCGCCTGTCTCCCACCAGGCGACCTCTCTCCCCCTCCACCGGACGACGCCGGCCGCTGGCCTGCCCCGGCGACCGGAGCAGCTCGGCGCCAGCGAGCCTGGGCACCGGCGCGGGCTCTCCGACAGGCGAGACCCTCTCCTCATCGGATCGGGGCTCCCCTCCCTCCAGACGCTCCAGAGCGTCCTCCAGCTCGCCGCCGTCGATACCACCGTCACCCAGCGGGGACCGACGGCGGTGGGCCAGGGCCAATGGAGCCACCCGGCGGACGTCGTCGGCGTCGGCCGTCGACCGTCCCTCCCAGCGGGCCAGGGCGGCCGCAGCGCGGCAGATGACGAGATCGGCGCGAAGACCTTCCGCACCGACGGTGGCGCACAGCTCGCTCACCGACCGCGCCAGGTCGGGTGCGAGAGGCGGGAACGACGTCGAGCGTGAGAGGGCGGCGATCTGGAGACGGAGGGCGTCCTCGTTCTGCTCCCACTCGGCTGCCACCCGGGCTGGATCGGCGTCGAAGGCGATGCGGCGCTCGACGGCCAGGGCCCGCTCGGTCGCATCGGTGCTCGTGCGCACGTCGACGGCCAACCCGAAGCGGTCGAGCAGCTGCGGGCGCAGCTCGCCCTCCTCGGGGTTCATCGAGCCGATGAGCACGAAGCGGCTCGGGTGCTCGTGGGAGATCCCTTCCCGTTCCACCCGGTTGACGCCGCTGGCGGCGACGTCGAGCAGGAGATCGACCAGGTGGTCGGGCAGCAGGTTGACCTCGTCCACGTACAGCACGCCGCCGTCGCAGGCGCTCAGCAGACCCGGGTGGAAGTGCCGCTCACCGCTGCGCAGCGCCGCCCGCAGGTCGATGGTGCCGACGAGGCGGTCCTCGGTGGCGCCGATGGGCAGCTCGACGAACGGTCCCGACCCGGGCAGGAGGTCGGCGAGGCCACGGGCGAGCGTGGTCTTGGCGCTGCCCTTGTGTCCGCGCATGAGCACGCCACCGATGGCCGGGTCGACGGCGTTCAACAGCAACCCCAGCTTGGCCTCGTCCTGGCCGACCACGGCCGTGAATGGGAACCTCGCGATCACCGTCCCTCCTCCCAACCCTCCGCCTCGAGCAGGGCCGCCCGCAGCGTGTCCAGCGCCGGGCGCGAGGCGTCCCACAGGCCGCGCTCGTCGGCTTCGAGCAGCCGCTCGGCGATCGAGCGTAAGGCCCATGGGTTCGACTCCTCGAAGAACTTCCGCACTTCCGGGTCGCCCACGTAGGCCTCGGTGACCCGCTCGTACATCCAGTCCTCCGCCACCCCCGCCGTGGCGTCATAGCCGAAGAGATAGTCGACCGTTGCCGCCATCTCGAACGCACCCTTGTAGCCGTGCCGGCGCATGGCGTCGATCCACTTCGGGTTCACCACTCTGGTGCGGACGACGCGCGCCGCCTCCTCGCTCAGCGAACGCACCCGGGGCCGAGCGGGGTCGGCCGTGTCGCCGAACCAGGCCTTGGGCTGCGTCCCGGTCAGGGCCCGGATCGTCGCCACCATGCCCCCGTGGTCCTGGAGGTAGTCATCCGAGTCGAAGATGTCGTGCTCCCGGTTGTCCTGGTTCTTGGCCGCCACCTCGATGCCCGCGAAGCGTCGCCGCATGGCCTCTGGTGCCGCCACGCCGGACCCGCCTCGGCCGTAGGAGTAGCCGCCCCACGCCAGGTACACCGCGGCGAGATCGTCGTCGCTGCGCCAGTCCCGTGACTCCAGCAGGGCGAGGATCCCCGAGCCGTAGGCGCCCGGCTTGGGCCCGAACACCCGAGGGTCGTCTCCACCGTGGGCGGCGACGAAGTTCTGGCTCGCCGGCTCGTCCAGGGCCGCCACCAGATCGACGGCCTCGCCGAGCAGCCCGAGCACGTGCGGAAAGGCGTCCCGAAAGAACCCCGACACCCGCAGGGTCACATCGATCCGCGGCCGACCCAACTCGTCGAGCGGGATGAGCTCCAGTCCCGTCACCCGCCCCGTCTCCTCGGCCCACACCGGCCGCACGCCCATCAGGGCCAACGCCTCGGCGACGTCGTCCCCCGAGGTGCGCATGGCGGCCGTGCCCCACACGACGAGTCCGACCGACTCCGGGTACCGCCCCTCCTCGGCCAGGTGGGCTTCGAGCAGCCGCTCGGCGAGCGTCGAGCCCACCTGCCACGCCATCGGGGACGGGACGGCGCGGGGGTCCAGCGAGTAGAAATTACGCCCCGTCGGGAGGGCGTGGGCCATCCCTCGCGACGGCGCGCCGCTCGGGCCGGCGGGCACGAAGCGACCGTCGAGGGCGGCCAGCACCGACGAGATCTCGTCGCTCGTCCTGTTGAGCGCCGGCATCAGCCGCTGGCCGACCCACGCCAGGGTGGTGTCGGCGGCGACACCGGCGTCCCACCCGCGTGCCTGGAGGTCGGCGAGGCGGCGACGGCATGTGGCTTCGACGCGGTCGACCTCGGTCCGCCGCGCTGCCGCCAGGTCGATGCCGAGCTCGCCCGCCACGGTCGCCCGCAGGGACGGAATGGCGCCCTGGTCGAGCCGGGTGAGGGCCAGCACCAGGTCGAGCTCCACCTCTCCGTCCGGCGCCCGGCCGAGGGTATGGAGCCCGCCCCGGATCTGGGCGTCCTTGAGCTCGCACAGGTAGCCGTCGACATGCAGGATGGCATCGTCGAAGGCGGGGTCCTCGAACCCGTCGTCGCCTCCGGGTGCCTCGGCCATCCCCAGGTCTCGATGGATCTCGGCCCGCACCAGCAGGTCCCACACCTGACGGCGGATGACGGGAAGCTTGGCCGGGTCGAGAGCGGCCACCTGGGCGTGCGTGTCCAGGAGCCCCTCCAGCCGGGCGAGATCGTCGTAGGTCTCCGCCCGGGTGAGCGGGGGCACCAGGTGGTCGACGATCACGGCGTGGGCCCGGCGCTTGGCCTGAGTCCCCTCTCCGGGGTCGTTCATCACGAAGGGATAGATCACCGGCAGGTCGCCGAGCACGGCGTCGGGCCAGCAGCCGGCCGACAGGCCGACGCTCTTGCCCGGCAGCCACTCGAGGGTCCCGTGCTTGCCCACGTGCACGATGGCGTCCGCTCCCCACTCGGCCTGGAGCCAGCGGTAGAAGCCGATGTAGTGATGGGTAGGCGCGAGGTCGGGCGAGTGGTAGACGGCGACGGGGTTCTCGCCGAACCCCCGCGGCGGCTGGACGGTGACGAGCACGCCCCCGAGGTCGAGGCCGGCGAAGACGAGCTCCCCGTCGTCGACGAAGAACTGCCCCGGCGGAGGCCCCCACGCCTCGGTGAGCTCGGCCCTGGCCCGCGCCGGCAGTTGGTCGAAATGGTGCTCGTAGGCGGCGACGTTCCACGACCCGGCACCATGGCCGCGCGCCACTGGCTCGGGCCCGTCGCCCGCGTACGGGAGGGCGTCGGCCAGCTCGGCCATGAGCGCATCGCCATCGGGCGGGACGCGGTCGACCCGGTAGCCAGCGCCGTCGAGGGCGTGCAGCAGCTCGATGACCGACGCCGGGGTGTCGAGTCCGACGGCGTTCCCGAGGCGGCTGCGCTTGGTCGGATAGGCGGAGAGGACGAGGGCGACCCGGCGCTCCGGCGGCGACGTGCGGCGCAGGGACGCGAGCCGGACGGCCATGCCCGCCACCCGGTCGACCCGGTCGGCGACGGCGCGGTAGGCGGTGACTGGCGCGCCCAGGTCGTCGCCGTCGTCGACGGTCTCCTTGAAGGAGAAGGCGGGGCCGACGATCCTGCCGTCGAGCTCGGGAACGGCGACGGCCATGGCCACGTCGAGCGGCGTCAGCCCGCCGGTGCTCTCGAGCCAGGTCGCGCTCGATGATGTCGCGGCGACCGCCTGCAGCACGGGAACATCGAGGGCAGCCAGCCCGGAGGCATCCCAGCCGTCACCGTCGTCACGCGCCGAGCCCGCCGCCAGCACGGTGGTGACCACTGCGTCGACGCCGCGGCCGGCCAGCAGCTCCAGCGCGGGGACGGCGCCGCCGGCGCCGTCGGGCCGTAGGGAGTAGCAGTAGACGGAAAGGGCGTTGGCTCCTTTCGCCTCGATGGCGGCGCACAGGTCGGTGACGAACTGGGTGTTCCCCGACAACAAGTGGGCGCGGTAGAAGACGACGCCGATCGTGGGGCGGGCGGGGTCGAGCTCGGGGGAACCGAGCACGCCGCACGACGGAACCTCGACCGGGGGCTCGAAGCCGAACGCGTGCCCGAGCACGGTGTCGGTCACGAACCGGAGGAGGTGCTCGACGTTGGCCAGGCCACCCTGGACCAGGTAGTCGAACGCCTGGGCGGCGAGCGCGTTGGACACGGTGGTCGCCGCGGCCAGCTCGGGGTCCGGCGTCGCCTCGCCGCCAAAGGCGAGCAGCGGGATGCGGGCGGCCCGGCAGCCTCGGACCAGCTCGTCGAACGGCGACTCCCACGCCCGGCGCCCGCCCAACAGCCGGACCAGCACCACCTCCACGCCGTCGAGCGACGGCGCGTCCGTGAGGCCGGCGGGGTTGGCGGCCCGGACGGCCGGGAACCCGGCAGGCAGGCCCTCGGCGACGGCGCGCAGGGCCAGGATCTCGGTGTCGGCGTTGGTGAGGACGAGGATCACCGCGCGCCCTCCGCAATGAGAGCCTCGACGGCGCCCATGTCAACATTGCTCTCCACCAGGTCCGCCAGCCGATCCAGCTGGGCCTGGCGGGCTCCGGCGAACGACACGCCCGCAGCCACGAACCGTCGCCCGCGGCGACCGGCCACCCCTGCGAGGAAGGCGGCACGAAAGCCGTCTTCCTCCATCAGCCCGTGCAGGTTCGTGCCGAAGACGCTCCCGTCTGGGTTGGCCGCCCCCTCGGGCTCGGCGCCGTACACGTCGTCGAGCTCGATCCAGGAACGAGCCCCGTTGCCCGGTCGGGACCGGCCGTGGTGGATCTCGTAGCCGGAGATCCCCTGGCCCCACGCCCGCCCCCGGCGCTGACGCGTGACCTTGTTCTCGCCGAAGGTGGTCGAGGCGTCCACCCAACCGAGCCCCTCGACGCGGCCGCGCCCAGATTCGACGTGGTCCACGATCTCTTGGCCCAGCATCTGGTAGCCGCCGCACACCCCTAGGAGGGTCGCCCCGCCGGTGACGGCCGCGGCCAGGGCGCGGTCGAGGCCCCTTCCGCGCAGCCACTCGAGGTCGGCCACTGTCGACTTGGACCCGGGCAGCACCACGAGGTCGGGTTGGCCCATGGCCGCTGGCGAGTCGACCAGTCGCACGCCCACACCGGGCTCGATGGCGAGGGCGTCGAGGTCGGTGAAG
>DASXYV010000432.1:0-3513 GCA_036502305.1 Acidimicrobiales bacterium | reverse complement strand
GACGTCTTCCCGGGATGGGTCGAGCGGCCGTTCGAGTAAGCCCTGCTCAAAGCCCTCCGGCTCGGGGCGGTAGGCTCCCCGCCGGTGAGACCGAGACGCCGAGCGGTCACGTCCAGGCGACGGACCGAGCTGGGGTTGCTGATCCTCGGGGGCATGTTCGTCGGGTTCGCCTACGTGCTGGCCTCCCTGGGCAAGACCGCGTCCATACCCGCCGACGTCGGACCCTTCCTCGGGGTCATCTTCGGGCTGGCCCTCATCGCCCACATGGCCAACCGGTGGATGGTGCCCGACGCCACGCCCGTGATCCTTCCGATCGCGGCGCTCCTCAACGGGCTCGGCTATGTCGTCATCGCCCGCCTCAACTTCAAGCTGGCGGGGCTCCAGGCGGTGTGGACGGGCCTCGGCGTCGCCGTGTACGTGCTGACCCTGGTCGTCGTGCGCCACTCGCGCGACCTGGCCCGCTACCGGTACCTGGTGGCGTTCGCCGGTTTGGCCCTTCTTCTCGTGCCCCTGGCTCCCAAGATCGGCCAGAACATCAACGGCGCCCGGCTGTGGGTACGACTCGGGCCGGTGACCTTCCAGCCCGTCGAGCTGGCCAAGATCGCCCTCATCATCTTCTTCGCGTCCTACTTCGTGGAGAAGCGGGAGCTGCTCACGCTGCCGACCGTGCGCATCGGCAACCGGCTGTTCACGGATCCACGACCCTTCGGCCCGGTCGTCCTGGCGTGGGGCTTCTCCCTGCTCGTCATGACGGCGGAACGAGACGTGGGCTTCTCGCTGCTCATCTTCGTCCTCTTCATCTCGATGCTGTGGATGGCGACCGGGCGCATCACCTATCTCGTCGTCGGGGCGGTCCTCTTCGTCATCGGCGCCTTCGCGGCGGCGCATCTCTTCGGCCACGTCAACGACCGCATCGCGGTCTGGCTCGACCCGTGGAAGTACGCCAACGGGATCGGCTACCAAATAGTGCAGGGCCAGTACGCCTTCGGCTCCGGCGGGCTCGTGGGATCGGGGCTGGGCCTCGGCCATCCCACGCTCATCCCCGTCGCCAGCAGCGACTTCATCTTCGCGGCCATCGGGGAGGAGACCGGACTCCTCGGCACGGTCGGGATCGTCATGGCCTTCCTGTTGCTGGTCGGGGCGTCCCTGCGAACCGCCCTGGTGGCGAAGTCCGAGTTCGCCAAGCTGCTGGCCGCCGGCATCGCGGCCGCCATCGGCTTCCAGGCTTTCTTCATCATGGCGGGCGTGGTCCGGCTCCTCCCCCTCACGGGCGTGACCCTGCCCTTCGTCGCCTACGGCGGGTCCTCGCTCCTCGCCAACTACGTGCTCATCGCCCTCCTGGTCCGGGTGTCGGACGAGAACGTCCAGCAGGCCGTGCCGCCGAACGCCGAGCGGGTGGCGGTGTCTGCCGGCTGAGCGTCGGGCGCGGAGCTCGGGTCAGGGGCGGGGGATCAAGCGCCGGGCGAGTGGCCCGCCGTCGCCAGGACCTCCTCGGCCACCATGATCGGGACCGGCAGCGGCTGGCGCAGCGCAAGGGCGAGTGCGTCCGACGGTCGGCACTCCACCGTGTGCGATCCGCTCGGGCCCGAGAGGGCCATCTCGGCGTGGAAGACCGGCCCGTTCACCCCGGTGATCCGCACCGCGTCGACCTGCAGGCCGAAACGCTGGAGGATGGTGGTGAGCAGGTCGTGGGTGAGGGGTCGCGGCGTGGCGATGCCCCGCCAGGCGTAGGCGATGGCGACGCCCTCGGGCTGCGCGATCGTCACCCGCAGCTCCCGCATGGGCGCGTCGATCTCCTGCAGCACGACCGACGGGTGCACGCTCGGCAGCTCGAGGACGACGCCCATGAAGGCCGCCTGGCGCATCGCCTCCGGCGCGCTCGGTACCTCCTCGGCCGGCGTCGACCAGTCCTCGCCGCCCCCCACAGCAGTGGCCCCGGGCACCTCGGTGTGGGCCTCCTCGGTGCGGTCCTCGCTGGAGACCTCGCCGGGGACCTCGGCCCTGCCCTTCGACTCGGAGGGGCCCTCGGCGAGCTCGGACGATGTTTCGCCGGGCGCCCCCGGGGCATCCCTGGGCTCTTCCGGAGGTCGCGACCGATGCTGCTCGTCGGGGCCTTCGGAGGGGGCCGCAGAGCCGTCGGGGTGGCCGTCAAGGGACCGGGCGGGGCCGGGTCCCCCGTCGCCCGCCATCGCCGCCCTCAGCGGAATCGCCGCATGCCCACGTTGAGCACGATCCCGATGGCGGCGAAGAAGGCGATGGTCGCTGATCCACCGTAACTCATGAAAGGCAGCGGAATACCCGTGATGGGCATGATGCCCATCGTCATGCCGGCATTCTGGAACACCGAGAGCCCGATGAGGCCGAGCACACCCCCGCACAGCAGCGTGCCGAGGGTGTCCCGTGCCGTCTGGGCGGCTCGCAGGACCCGCCAGACGATGATCCCGAACAGCGCCAGCAGCGAGGCGGCGCCGAGGAAGCCCAGCTGCTCGCCGACAGCCGTGAAGATGAAGTCGGTCTGCTGCTCGGGCACGTAGTTGAGGTTGGTCTGGGAGCCGTTGAACAGACCCTTGCCGGTGGTGCCCCCCGAGCCGATGGCGATCTTGGACTGGGCCAGGTTGTAGGTCGACTGCTGGCTCTGGTTGTTGGTGGCTTCGCTGCTGCCCTGGGCAGCTGGCGTCGTCTGCCCGGTTGGTGTCTGGTGCACGAAGGAGGTGAGCCGATCGACCTGGTACTGCTTGAGCACGCCGAGCTGCACGACGGCGATGATGCCGAGCACGGCCAGCAATCCGAGCCCGACCAGGTAGCGACCCTTGACGCCCGCCACCACCATCATCACCAGCAGGGATGCGGCCATGACCATGGCGGTCCCCAGGTCCGGCTGCTTGTAGACCAGGAAGATCGGGATGCCCGCCATGAGCAGCAGGACAAGGATGTGGCGGAGCATGATGGCGCCCTGGCGCCGTCGCAGATACGAGGCCATGGCCAGGATGAGGGCGAGGGAGGCGAAGGCCGAGGGCTGCAGCTGGAACGAGCCCACCTGGAACCATCGCTGGGACCCGCGGGCGCTGCTTCCGAGAGGGCTCAGCACCGCCAACAGCCCCAGCAGGACGGCGCCATAGGCGAAGACGCCCAGGACCTCGAACTGGTGGTAGTCGATCAACAGCACGACGACCATGACGGCCAAGCCGATGATGGCGTACACCAGCTCCTTCTTGAGATAGAAGCGGGGATCAGCGCCGGCGAGCTCCAGCTTGCCTCTGGTCGCTGAGTAGACCATCACCACGCCCATGGCCGCCACGGCCAGTGTGGCGAAGGCGAGCAGCAGATCCACGTGGTGGAACATGGACGTGCGGCCCCGAGCCCGGGTCGGTTGGTCCAGGACGCGTAGAGCCACCAATCACCTCCTCGCCACGACCGCCGCTATCGTGGGCCGCATCGATTCTGAATGAGCCCCGGTGGCGACGCAAGCCACCCCGGGTCCGAGCCCGCCGCTCGGGCTACCCGCCCCCCAGA
>DASXYV010000431.1:0-15392 GCA_036502305.1 Acidimicrobiales bacterium | reverse complement strand
CGTAGCCCAACCGGCAGAGGCGGGGCGCTTAAAACGCCCGTAGTGAGGGTTCGACTCCCTCCGTCCCCACTGCCGGACGCCGTCTGGGCCCGTCGGGGCCCCGCCTGCTCATGCCGGGCGGCTCTCTCCAACCACGCTGTCGCTCTCCATGAAGACGACATCGGCAGCCGCCAGCTCGGCCCGGACCGCCGCCGTGGTGGCGGGCGAGACGCCGGCGCAGAGATCCTCCAGCACGGTCGTCCGAAAGCCGGCGTGGATGGCGTCCCATGCGGTGGCGGCCACGCAGTAGTCGCTTGTGAGGCCGACGACGTGCACATCGTCGATCGCCCGGCCGCGCAGCCAGGGCTGGAGGTAGGTCCCCTCGGCGTCGGTGCCCTCGAAGCCCGAATAGGCGGCCCGGAAGCGGCCTTTGGCGAAGATGGCGTCGGGGTCGCAGTGCAGGTCGGGATGGAACTCGGCTCCCGCCGTGCCGACCACGCAGTGGGGCGGCCAGGTGTTGAGATAGTCGGGTTGGTCGGTGAAGTGATGCCAGGGAGCCTCGTGCTCGTCCCTGGTGGCGACGACGGCGGCGTAGAGGTCCCGGTGGTCGCGGACCCACGCCGTGATGCGGCGGGCGACCTCGTCGCCTTCGTCGACCGCCAGCGAGCCCCCGGGGCAGAAATCCCGCTGCACGTCGGTCACGATGAGGGCTGTCGACCTGGACATCGTGGCCACCTCCTCGTCACTCTCCTGGTCAGAAGCATAAGAGGCGGTACGGTCTCCTCGCCATGGCCAGCATCGTCGACATCCGGACAGACCTCGTCGCCGAGCAGGAGGACCTGGACGCGCTCGTCGGAGGCCTCGACGATCGGGACTGGCGGCGTCCGACGCCCGCTGAGGGCTGGAGCGTGGGCGACCAGATCGGGCACCTTGCGTACTTCGATTCGACGGCCATCACGGCGCTGGACGCACCGGACCGGTTTCGAGCCGAGGTCGAGGCGGCGCTGGCCCAGGGCGGCGACTTCACCGCGCATCACCTCGATCGTGCTCGCGCCATGTCCCGTTCGGAGCTCGTCGAGGTGTGGCGACAGGGACGTCAGGACCTCCGGGCCGCGCTGGCCGGTGCCGATCCCGGCGTCCGGGTTCCCTGGTACGGGCCGCCCATGAGCCTGGCGTCGTTCGTCAGCGCCCGGCTGATGGAGGCATGGGCCCACGGCCAGGACGTGGCCGACGGGATCGGAGTCGTCCGGTCTCCGACCGACCGCCTGCGCCACGTCGCTCACATCGGGGTGCGGTCGCGTCCGTTCAGCTACACCGTGCGCGGCCGCGAGCAGCCTCCCGAGCCGGTCAGCGTCGAGCTGGTGGCCCCGTCGGGCCAGCGCTGGACCTGGGAGGCAGAGGGGTCGGTCGATGCAGTGCGGGGGTCGGCGCTCGGGTTCTGCCTGGTCGTCACCCAGCGACGACACGTCGACGACACCGACGTCGTTGCCGAGGGCCCGAGGGCTCGGGAGTGGATGGAGCTGGCCCAGGCCTTCGCCGGCCCACCGGGGCCGGGTCGCCGCCCCGGCCAGTTCGCCCTGCTCGGCTGAGCCCTCGAGCAGGCGATCAGGTGGCGGCCGGCACCTCGGCGCTGGGCCCGGGCTCGGGCGCGTCGTCTTCGGGGCGCGCCGCGTCGATTCGGCGCTGTCGTCGCCACAGGACGGCCACGGCGACGAAGCCGGCGGCGCTGAGGATCAGCGACACGACCTCGACGGCGTCCCATAGGCGGGGAACCGCCAGCCAGAAGAACTCGTCGGTGAAGCGGGTGACGCTCCACAGGGAGACGGCGGCGAGTATCAACAGGCCGACCGGGCGCCCACGGGTGCGCCGTTCGATGAGGAGAAGTATCCCGAGGATGGCGAAGCACTCGAGTGACTGGAAGACCGGGACGGGGATGCGCTTGCCCACTTGTCCCGCGTAGGAGAGCCCGTACCACGCGCTGGTGGGGTGACCACCACCGTTCACCATGAGCTGGGGTCCGAGGAGGCGGCCCACCGCCCACGCGGCCACGAGCACTGGAGCCACCAGGTCGAGCGCTTTGAGGGTGGGGAGCTCGGGGCAGCGCCGCCGGGCGAGGACGATGCCCACCGGAACGGCGAAGAGGAGGCCCCCGAACGAGGAGAGCCCGCCATGCCAGATCGCCAGGATGTCGCCCGGGTTGTCCGAGTAGTAGCTGATGTTGGCGATCACGTGCACGACGCGGGCTCCCACGATGGAGGCGACCACGATCCAGAGGAAGCTCTGGGTCATCCACCGCCAGGGGTAGCCGGCGTTCCTGAGGCGCCGCTCGAAGTAGCGCAGGGCGAACCAGAAGGTCAGGGCCAGCCCGATCCCGTAGGTGTGGATCTGGAGCGATCCGATATGGAAGTCGACGGGGATTGGCTTCAAACGGCTCTCCAGGAGTCCGGTCGGCGCGGCGGTGCGGGCGTCATCAGTATGCACCCCCTGGGGAGTCACTTGCGCTCGGCGCCGGGCCGAACGTCGCACGGTGGCGCTCGAACACACGTTCGACTACGATGCGCTCGTGAGTGATGACGTCGGGGTCCCCGTGCGCCTCCGCTGGCGGCTGGCCGAGGACGACGGCGGTCAGCCGGCGCTCTTCGACGACGACGAGCTGCTGGACCGCCACGTCGGTAGGGGCGAGTACCGGGGCCTCGAGTTCCTCCACGTGAACGCCCGCCGGGTGATCAACGAGGTCCCTACCGCGTCCCGCATGCCCTTCCGCTACACGATCAACGCCTACCGCGGATGCAGTCACGCGTGTGTCTACTGCATGAGTGGCGACACGCCAGTCCTCGTGGCGGACGGGCGGACCCGCGACCTCGCCGACCTGCGGCCGGGTGACACGGTGGTGGGCACTGAGCGCGAGGGCAATTACCGCAGGTACGTGACGACCCCGGTGCTCGCCCACTGGTCGACGCGCAAGCTGGCCTACCGGGTCGTGCTGGCGGACGGCACCGAGCTCGTGGCCAGCGGCGACCACCGGTTCCTCACCCACCGCGGGTGGAAGCACGTGACGGGCGCCGAGCAGGGTCTTCAACGGCGCCCCCACTTGACGCTCAACGACAAGCTGATCGGCACCGGTCGCTTCGCGTCCCCGCCCGAGCACACCCCCGACTACAAGCGGGGCTACCTCTGCGGCATGGTCCGGGGTGACGGCCATCTCAAGAGCTACCACTACGAGCGGGCCGGTCGGGCGAACGGTGACGTGCACCGGTTTCGGCTGGCCCTCACCGACCTCGAGGCGCTCCGAAGAACCCAGGCATTCCTCCTCGAGGGCGGTGTCCCAACGCAGTCGTTCTTGTTCAAGGAGGCAGTCGGCGCCCACAAGACGATCCACGCCGTTCGTACCTCGACCAGGCTCGGTGTGGCGAGCATTCAGGACATCGTCGACTGGCCCAAGCTCCCGTCACCCGACTGGTGCAAAGGCTTCCTGGCCGGGATCTTCGACGCCGAGGGGTCACACGACGGCTGCGTCCGGATCGCGAACACTGACGAGGAGATCATCAGGCGAACAGCATCGTACCTACGAGCTCTGGGCTTCGATGTGTTGATCGAGACCGGTTCACGCCCCGTGAAGTACGTCCGATTCCGCGGCGGCATTCGGGAGAACCTGCGCTTCTTCCACACCGTCGACCCTGCCATCACGAGGAAGCGGACGATCGACGGGACCGCACTCAAGAGCGACGCCCCCCTCGGCGTGGTCTCGGTCCAGTCGCTCGGGGACGAGCTTCCGATGTTCGACATCACCACCGGCACTGGAGACTTCATCGCCAACGGCGTGGTCAGCCACAACTGTTTTGCTCGGCCGACGCACGACTATCTCGGGTTGAACATCGGGGAGGACTTCGACCGGCGGATCGTCGTCAAGGTCAACGCGGTCGAGCGCGTGCGGGCCGAGCTGGCGAACCCGAGGTGGCGCGTGGAGCCCATCGCCATGGGCACCAACACCGATCCCTACCAGCGGGCCGAGGGCAAGTACCGGCTGACGAGGGGGATCGTGGACGCGCTGGTCGGGGCGGGCAACCCGTTCTCGATCCTCACCAAGTCGACGCTCGTGCTCGGTGACCTCGACCGGCTGGCCGAGGGAGCGAGGAGGACGAGCGTCAGGACGAACCTGTCCATCGGGACGCTCGACGAATCAGTGTGGCGGACCAGCGAGCCTGGTACCCCGCACCCGCGCCAGCGGGTCGCCGCCGTGGCCCGGCTCAACGAGGCAGGCGTGCCGTGCGGGGTGCTCATCGCCCCGGTGCTGCCCGGACTGTCCGACCACCCCGACCAGCTCGAGGCGGTGGTGGACGCTTGCGTGGAGGCCGGCGCCGTGTCGGTGTCGACCAACGCCCTGCACCTGCGCCCAGGCGTTCGGCAGCACTACCTCGCCTGGCTCGAGCGGACCTATCCCGACCTCGTCGAGACCTACCGCCGCCGCTACCGGCGGAGCGCGTATGTCCCGGGCGCCGACCAGCGCGAGCTCAGCGCCCTCGTGGCCCGCCTTGTGGACGCCGCCCTGACCCGTCGAGGCGGTCGCTCCCGTGCCGGTGCGACGCGATCGTCCAGGACCGATCGGGAGCTGGCCCCGGGAGGGCGCTCGACCGGGCAGGCGGACACGTGCGGCCCGCACGCCACCCACGAGCCGTCGCCGGCCCAGCTCGATCTCGGCCTGTGAGAAGCAAGAGGACCAGCTAGAGGAGCGGTGCCAGACTGCCGGCGCAGGGGCAGGCGGCGTCGCCCGTCTGGGCGACGCCGTACAGGTCCTCGATCGTGGCCAGCATGCCCGCATGGTCGACCGGCGGGGTCGACCGCAGAGCGCCGGGCGCCCCCTGGGCAACGACTATGGTGGCTCTACGACCGCCGTGAGCACCGTTGCAACACGCTGCGCCGGAGGTACCCCGTCAAACGTCTTGATCACGACCCCGTGGTCCCTGGACAAGCTGGATCCCACCACCGGCTCCATGTTCTTGGCCATCCACGCGTCCATGGTCGCCGTAGAGCAGTCGTGCCCGTCGTCGCAGAGGTCAGGTGTGACCCAGATGAAGGGTGGGGCGCCGGGACGGACAGCGGCGTGTCGCGCCGAGCCGCCACAGGCCGCGGCGACGACCGCGACGCCCAGCACCGGACAGCTCCCTCGCCGGCGCCGTCCGGAGGCGACGGGGCTCGATCATGGCAATCGCCCCTGTTGGCGTGGCATGAACCATCCTCCGACCCGATCTTTGGCCATACTTCTCTTCTGTGGCGCCCGAGGACCTAGACACCCGACTCGACCTGCGCGCGGACGCGCCCCCGCCGCCGGGGCCTCCGCCCGCGGCCCCGCCGCCGCGTGAGCGCCGGCATCGCCACCGCCGCCGGCCGCGGCTCTGGAAGGGCGTCTCGACACGCGGCCGGGCCGTCCGTGGCGCCATCGCCGCATTCCTCGTCCTCGGGCTGACCTGGTTCGGTTGGTCGTTTGGCCACGCGCTGCTGATTCCCGGCGGCGGGGGCCTCGGTGCCAACGCGACCGAGTGGGTGCGGGACCACGGGGGCGCCGGCATCGTCCGCTGGGTCGAGCGCGAGTGGTACCTGCACCACCAGCCCCCGAAGGGAGGACGCCCGGCGCCGGGTCTCATCCCCAACGCCAGCCCTTCGACGAAGGGGCCAACCGCCAAGGGTCCTCCTCACCTGCAAGCTCCGGGTCCGGTCGTGCCGCTGGCCAGCCCGCCCCTGCCGGGCGAGGGAGACTGGCATCCCATCGGGCGTCTGGTGGGCGGGTTGCCGGCGGCGTACGCGGCGTACGTGCGGCCCGACCCCGTCCACACCAGCCTCGTCACCGGCGTGGCGTGGATGGACACCGATCTGCTGCGGGCGAAGCTCTACTCGGGGTCGGAGGTCCCGGGCGGGAGCTGGCCCACCATGACGCCCGTTCCCCCCGATCTGCGCCCCAGCCTGGTGGGCGCCTTCAACTCGGGCTTCCGCCTGCAGGACTCGCGCGGCGGCTACTACACCGACGGCCGGCTGGCCAAGCCGCTGGTCGACGGCGCCGCCTCCCTGGTCATCCGGACCAACGGAGTTCCGACGGTCGCCAAGTGGGGCAGAGACGCCGTCATGGGTCCTGACATCGCGTCGGTACGCCAGAACCTGGCCCTCGTTGTCGACGGGGGCACCCCCGTCCCGGGTCTGCAGAGCGACTCCAACGTCGCCTGGGGGGCAACGTTCGGCAATGCCGTCCTCGCCTGGCGTTCGGGCGTGGGCGTCACGGCCAACGGCGCCCTCGTCTATGCGGGAGGCCCCGGGCTCAGCGTGTACACGCTGGCTCAGGTCCTGGCCCACGCCGGAGCGGTGCGGGCCATGGAGCTGGACATCAACAGCGCGTGGGTGAACTACATCTCCTACGCCCAGGCTCCCGGCGTCCCGGCTGCGCCGGACAACGGGGCCAAGCTGCTCCCCGGCATGCAGTGGCCCACGGGGCACAGCTTCGAGCCGAGCACCCGCGATTCCATCACGCTGTCGGCCACGCCGGGAGCGGACGCCCTGGCGGGGAAGACCACTCCCACCAGCTCGGCCGCACCGACTACGCGGCCCTCCCATAGGTGAGCGAGCCGAGGCTCGAGCCCGTCGACAGGTTCCGCCTGGACGGACGGGTGGTGCTGCTCACGGGGGCGTCCAGTGGTATCGGGGAACACCTGGCGCGGGTCCTGCACGGCGCGGGCGGGCACCTGGTGCTTGCCGCCCGGCGCGCTGACCGCCTCGAGTCGCTGGCGGCCGAGCTCGACGACGCCGTGCCCGTCGCCTGCGACGTGAGCCGGGACGAGGATCTCGAACGCCTGGTCAGGGTGGCCCTGGATCGCCACGGCCGCATCGACGTGCTGGTCAACAACGCCGGCACCTCGGACCCGCTGCCCGCCGAGGACGAGCCCGTGGAGCAATTTCGCGAGGTCGTCGGCGTCAACCTCACCGCCGCCTTCGTCCTCACCCAGCTCGTGGGGCGTCAGATGCTCGAGCGGGCCAGCGGCGTGGTGGTCAACGTGGCCTCGGTGCTCGGGCTGGTGGGCTCCGGGCAGATTCCCCAGGCCGGCTACGTGGCGAGCAAGGGAGGTCTCGTCAACCTCACCAGGGAGCTGGCGGCCCAGTGGGCGCGCCGGGGCGTGCGGGTGAACGCGCTGGCTCCGGGGTGGTTCCGCACCGAGATGACCGAGGTCCTGTTCGCCGACGAGGGCGGGCGGCGCTGGATCAGGCGAAAGACCCCGATGGGCCGGGCGGGCGAGCTGCACGAGCTCGACGGCGCCCTGCTGTTCCTGGCCAGCGACGCCAGCAGCTACGTGACGGGCCAGGTGCTCACTGTGGATGGGGGATGGACGGCGATCTGAGGATCGGGGCCGTCAGCGGGGTTCGTCAGCCGTCCACGAGCACGACCACCTTGCCCAGCTTGCCGGGAGCGGCGAAGCGGTCGTAGGCCTCGGCCACGTCCTCGAGGTCGAAGCGAGCGGCGATCGGCACCTGCAGCCGGCCAGTGGCCAGCAGCGGCAGCGCCTGGTTCTCGAGCCTGCGGGCGGCGTCGGCCTTGGCCTCGAGGGGACGGGCCCGCAGAGTGGAGGCGACGATGCGGCTCCGCAGCATCATGAGTGTGCGCAGGTCGATCTCGGCGGAGGCGCCGGCACCCACTCCGATGACGCTGATGCGGCCGCCGGTGGCCAGCGCCGCCAGGTTGGCAGCCATGTTGGGTCCTCCGACCAGCTCCAGGACCACGTCGAAGGGGCCGCGTGCCACGAAGGCGTCGATGCCGACCGCCTCGGCACCGAGGGCTGCGACCGCGGGGCGAAGCTCGGGGCGCCGGACGGTTGCCGTGGTCCGTGCTCCTCCCGCCACGGCGAGCTGCACGGCGGCCGTGCCCACGCCACCGGCTGCGCCGTGGACGAGCACGCGCTCGCCGAGGGCCAGCTGGCACTGGGTGAACAGCGCGTCGTGCGCCGTCGTGAAGGCCTCGGGAAAGGCGCCGGCGGCGTCCCAGGACACGGTGTCGGGGACCGGCAGAGCCGTTCGCTCGTGGACGAGGACGAGCTCCGCCTGGGCACCTCCGCCGACGACCGCCATGACCCGGTCGCCCAGCCCGAAGCGATGGACGTCCGGTCCCACGTCGACGACCTCGCCGGCAAGCTCCATCCCCGGGATGTCCTCGGGGCTGCCGGGGGGAGCGGGGTAGAGGCCCTGGACCTGGAGCAGGTCGGCGGCGTTGACACCGGCTGCCCGCGTCCGCACCAGGAGCTGGCCCGTGCCGGGAACCGGATCGGGCCGGTCGGCGACGACGAGGGCGCCGTCGGTGGTCGTGGCCGCTCTCATGGCTTCAGTCTGTCAGCGGCGGCCTCCCGTGGGTTCCGGGATCCCGCGGGTGTTGGCTGCGCTATCGGACCCGGCCGGCCCCGTAGTACGCGGAGCGGATGGCCGGCTGGTAGGCGACGTTCGAGCCGCTGTGGTCGGCCACGACCATCTGGCCATTGCCCACGTAGATGCCCACGTGGCCCGGCGCGGGCCCCCCGCCGCCCCAGTTCTCGAAGATGAGGTCGCCAGGTTGGAGGGCGTTCTGGGGGACCCGTGCGGTCATGTCGTACTGCTCATTCGAGGAATGCGGTAATGAGACGCCGGCGTGCTGCCAGGCCCACATGGTGAGCCCCGAGCAGTCGAACGAGTCAGGTCCGGACCCTCCGTACTGGTACGGCTTTCCTATCTCCTGTTCGGCCCAGTACACGGCCGCCGACGCTCCGCCGTTGGACGGTGGAGGCGGCCCGCTCTGTGGAGCAGGAGCCGCCCCGTGGCTCGGGCTCACCCGAGGTGTCGAGCTGGCGGCGACGGCCTGGGTGGGCGAGGCGGCCTGACGCTGTTGCTGGGCCTGGGCCACCAGGCCGACGAGCTGTCCCTTCACGCGGGACAGCGTCGCTTCCTCGGCGGAGGCCTGGGCAGCGGCGGCTCGGCCGGCGCTGGCGACCGAGGCCAGGGCAACCTGGGCGCGCTGCTGGTCCTGCTCGAGGGCGGCCTGCCTGTCCTGGAGGGCCTGACGGGCCTGGCGCAGGCGGCCCACGGTCTGGTGCTGGCCCCCGGCCAGCACGTCGAGGTACTGCTGGCGCAGGAGGGAGTCGTAGCGGGCGTTCCTGAGCACGTCGGTCGACTGGGCGGTCCCTCCGTCCATGAACGACCTGACGGCGTCCTGTCGCAGGCGCTCGTCGATGACGGTCACCCGCTGCTGGTTCTCGGCGACCTGGGCCTTCGCCGCCGCCACCTGGGCCGACACCGAATCGGCTCGGATCCGAGCCAGGTTGTACTCCTCGGTGAGACGGTCCTGCTGCGCGTTCTGGGCGTCGAGCTGGGCGGCGAGGGCACTGGCCTGGGCCTGCAGGTCTCCCGCCGGATCCCCGGCCGCAGGCTTGGGCCCGACGGCCAATGGGTAGACCACGACGGTCGTGGCCGAGGCGGCAAGGGCGAGGTACCGACGCCACGGGACAGTCACCGCCGGCGCGATCCGTGGGGCGAGTCGCACAACGGGTCGGCAACTTACGATGGCGCTTTCTATCGATGCAAGTCGAAGTCAAGCAGATTGCCAATGATGAGCTAGCTCGTTACCAATCACAGCCCGGGACCCTCGCCGCTTACACCCAGGTCAATGACCGGCGCTACCGTCCCGAGCATGAGTGACGTGTCAGCCGGTGGTGAGCACAGGATCGAGCACGACTCGATGGGCGAGGTGCGGGTTCCGGCGGCGGCCCGATGGGGGGCCCAGACCCAGCGGGCCGTCGAGAACTTCCCGATCTCGGGGATGCGCATCGATCGCTCGTTGATCGCCGCCCTGGCGGCCATCAAGGCAGCGGCCGCCCAGGTCAACGCGCGCTTGGGGGTCATCGACTCCGATGTCGCCGACGCCCTCCTCGAGGCGGCCACCGAGGTGGAAGGGGGCCGGTGGGACGACCACTTCCCAACCGACGTGTTCCAGACGGGTTCCGGCACCTCGTCGAACATGAACATGAACGAGGTGCTGGCCAACCTGGCGGGCGAGCGCCTGGGCCGCGAGATCCGACCGAACGACGAGCCCAACGCCTCGCAGTCGTCCAACGACGTCTTCCCATCCGCCATCCACGTCGCCGCCTGCCGCGGGATCGTATCCGAGCTCATCCCGGCCCTCGAGCACCTGTGCGGGGTCCTGCGCGAGCGCAGTCGCCGGTTCGCCCGCGTGGTGAAGTCGGGCCGGACCCACCTGATGGACGCCACGCCGGTGACCCTCGGGCAGGAGTTCGGCGGATACGCCTCGGCGACCGAGAACGGCGTCGGGCGCCTGCGCGACTGCCTGCCGCGGGTCGGCGAGCTCCCGCTCGGGGGGACCGCGGTCGGCACCGGCCTGAACGCCCCCGAGGGTTTCGCCTCGGCCGTGATTGGGGAGCTGGCCACCAGGCTGGGGCTGCCATTGACCGAGGCACGGGACCACTTCGAGGTCCAGGGCACCCGCGACGCCCTGGTCGAGGCGTCGGGCGTGCTGCGGACGGTGGCCGTGTCGCTGTACAAGATCTGCAACGACCTGCGATGGATGGCAAGCGGCCCGCGGGCGGGGCTGGCCGAGATCCGCCTGCCCGACCTGCAACCCGGATCCTCCATCATGCCCGGAAAGGTGAACCCCGTGGTGCCCGAGGCGGTGTGCCAGGTGGTCGCCCAGGTGATCGGGAACGACGCCGCAGTGGCCTTCGGAGGCGCGGCGGGGAACTTCGAGCTCAACGTCATGCTGCCGGTCATCGCTCGCAACCTGCTCGAGTCCGTGCGCCTGCTCACCGCAGCCAGCCGTGCCCTCGCCGACAAGTGCGTGGTCGGCATCGAGGCCGACGAGGAGCGCTGCCGGACCTACGCACTGTCGTCACCGGCCATCGCAACGGCCCTCAACCCCTACATCGGCTACGAGCAGGTGGCGAGGGTGGTGAAGCAGGCGATCGCGGAGGGCAAGGACCTGCGTACCGTCGTCCTCGAGCTGGGCCTGCTCAGCGAGGACGAGGTCGACACGGCCCTCGACGTCGAGGCCATGACACGAGGCGGCATACTGCGCTGAGCACAGGGCGGCCCGGTAGGCGGCCCAGAGGAAGCCGCCGGGGGAATCGGTGTACCCGTTGGTAAGGTCGCCGCGGTGCATCCCATCGAGCGGCTCCGGTACGTGGCCAGGGCGGACGGAGCCGGTCCGGGATCGCTGGCGGCCGAGGCGGCGCACGCGCTGGCGGGCTTCACCGACGACCCCGCGGCGCTCGTCACCGCCTGCCGGCGCCTGGTCGACAGGCATCCGACGGCGGGCCCCCTGTGGTGGCTGGCGTGCCGGGTGCTGGCGGCAGCCGACCCGCAGCAGGAAGTGTGGAAGGTCGCGGACGAGCTCGATGCCGACCCCACGCCCCTCGTCCTCGCCGACCTCATCCCGGGTGAGGCAACGGTGGCAGTCCTGGGCTGGCCGGAGCTCGTCGGTCGAACGCTGGTCCGGCGGGGCGATCTCAGGGTTCTGCTCGTCGACGCCCTGGGTGAGAGCGCGGGGCTCGCCCGGCGATTGCGGTCGTCGGGTGGGGACGTGACCGAGATAACCGAGTCGGGGCTGGGCAGTGCGGTGGCCGCGTCCGAACTGATCGTCCTGGAAACCTCCCTGCTGAGTGGGGGGCAGTTTGTAGCCTTGGCGGGATCGAGGGCGGCCGCTTCGGTTGCCCGGCAGGCTTCTGTGCCCGTCTGGGTTGCCGCGGGCGCGGGACGGGTTCTGCCCGACCGCTTGGGAGAAGCAGTACGACGTCGCATGGACATCGATCCTGACCTTCCCTGGGATCGCGACGACGAGCTCGTCCCTCTCGACCTCGCCGAGGTCGTTGTCGGGCCGTCCGGGGTTGGGCCGGCCGCCGAGGCATTTCGCCGTTCGGACTGTCCGGTGACGCCCGAGCTATTGAGACTGGCCGGCTGAGGCTGCTTGGGCCATCGCGCGAGTGGCCCGCGGACTGGCGTCCTGCCAGGAGATCATTGACATCGAGGCGAAGGTGAACCTGCGAGGCAACAGCGCGACCCGGGGAGAGGGTCTGGTGTCCAGGGAATTCCCCCCTACTGAATCCTCCGAGACGGCAAGGCCGTGACGATCTGGCCCGCTCCCAGGAGGAAGAGTGGGGCTGGGCTGATGGGCTGGATGGTGGTCGGGCCGGCGCTGGCCGGGGTGGCGGCGCTGGTACTGGGAGCCTACGCCGGGGCCGCCGCGCCACCCCCGTGCGCTCCGCCCTTGCACGTGGGCCTGGACGCCTATCGGAGCTGGGACAAGCTCCCCGATCTGGAGCTCGGCGACCGCAGCCGTAGCCAGTCCTCTGCGGACCCTGGCGGCACCAACAAGGTCGTACAGACCCTGCCCACCTACCCGAACGGGGAGCAGGTACTGGCCGACGACACCGGGCCGGGCGTCATGACCTTTCTGCGCATGCAGAGCGCCGCAGGCGGGCCGTGGAAGCTCTACCTCGGGAGCCAGGCTCCCATGACCGTGGCCGCGAGCGACCTTGGGAAGAGCGGCCCCGTCACCTCTCCGGCGACCGCGCTTCCCTACCCACTGTCGCTCAACAGCTCCGAGTCCCAGGGCAGTGGCATCATTGGCGGGGCGATCCCCTTCGGCCAGTCGTTGACGTGGACCGCCGCAGGTCACCACGGCAACTTCTATTCGATCGAGCGCCGACTCCCATCTGGCACCCCTATCCCGACGTGGAGCACGTCCACCTCGGCGGGCGACGCGGCGACGGAGCTGAACCGGGCTGGCACCGACATCGCCCCCACCGATATCCCCACCCAGAGCGGGTCGGCCGACCTCTCCCCAGGCAAGGAGACGACCGTCGCGAGTCTCTCGGGGGGCCCGTCGGAGCTGCGGGCCATCCAGGTCCGCGTCCCGCCGGCCGAGATGGTGGCCGCGGGCAACTCCCGGGTGCGGATCTACTGGGACGGCGAGACCACGCCCAGCGTGGACGCACCGCTCAAGTTCCTCGTCGGCGACGGGGCCGGCGTCTACCAGCCCCGGGGCCGTCCGCTCGTGGCCGGCTTCCTGGCCGGCGCGGGCGGCGATGGTTCCACATTCATGGACTTCAACCTGTACTACCCGATGCCGTTCCACTCGAGCGCCCGCATCACCTTCACGTCCCCATCGTCCGCCGCAGTCAACAAGCTGGGCTGGCGCGTGCGATACCAGCGACCCTTCTCCGACCCGGGTAGCTGGTGGGGCACCTTCCACGCGACCTACACCAGCGTTCCCCAGCCGGTGCCGGGTCAGGACATGACCTTTCTCGACGTGGCCGGCAGCGGCCGGGTGGTGGGCACGGTGGTCAACTTCAACAAGGTGGGAGGCACCCTGGAAGGCAATCCCACCTTTTTCATCGACGGCAGCAACACCCCTCAGGTGCAGGCGACGGGAACCGAGGAGTGGGGCCTTGGCGGCAACTACTGGAACGGCGGCAATCAGACGACCCTGCCTCTCGGTGGCCTTCCCAGCTCCACCAACAACCCCGCCGGAAGCGACATCGACGGGGCGGCGGAGTACCGATTCCTCGTCGCGGACTCGGTGCCGTTCAATAACCACCTGACGCTTCGCTGGCAGCACGGGGGCACCGACGACAGCACTCAGCCCTACCGGGCTGCGGTGCTGTGGTACGGGACGCCCACCCAGACCGCGCCCCTTACCGACGAGGTGCGAGTGGGCGACCCCGTCAGCGCAGCTTCCCACCGCTACAGCGCCCCCGGAGCCAGTCCCTCGACCCTCACCGCCGCCTACGGCTATCAGGTCGAAGCCCCGTCGAGCATCGACACCGGGGACTCGACGACCGGCACCACCAGCTTCACCATGGCGTTGAACCCGGCCAACGCCGGCGCCTTCCTGCGCCGCAAGTCCGATTACGGGCTTCCCAACCAGCGGGCCAACGTGTTCCTGGACGGCGTCTTCGCTGGCACCTGGTACGCCTCGGGGTCGTTCACCGGCACCGACACCTCCGGCATCCCCCGCCGTTGGAGGGACGACGAGCTCCCCCTCCCCGCGTCCTTGACCGCTGGCAAGTCTTCGGTGAAGGTCCAGATCCAGTTCGTCCGTACTCCAGCGGACCAGGCCTGGTCGGAGTTCGCCTACCGGATGTACAGCTTCGTGGCCCCGGGGTGCGCGTCGACGTCCGCGCCGGCGGTTCCGAAGGCCCCTCCTGCTTGTGCTCCAGCTTCTTGTGCGCCGGCTTCGACCGCTGCCGCCCCGGCCCCGCCCGCCGGAGGCGTGCCTCAGGCTCTCGGGGTTGCTCCGGGTCGTCCGGCCGCAAGTCGCCAACCGAACCACGTCAAGACGGTGGCCTTGATTGCCGGGGCGGTCGTGACCTGTGCCGCCGGGGCCGTGTTGGGGTCTCGTCTCCGACGTCGGGTCCACTCGCCCTAGGAGGTACCGACCTCGGGTCCGGCCGGGGGGGGACAATGCGGCGTTGCCGGGGCCATAGGAGCTACCATCTCGCCTTCCGGAGAGCGGAGCTTGGATAGTTCGCGGTCGAAGGGCTTGTCGTCCTGTATCGGCGGCGTCGCGGAGGCGGTGTATGCAGAACCGACGGCACACCGGCACTCGCACAGGTGCCCTCGTGGTTGCCCTCGGGCTGGCATTGGCCGCCTGCGGCGGAAGCTCCGCGGTGCTCCGATCGGCGAGCGCAGGCGACCCCACCACACAGGGTGCAGTCGTTTTCCAGGGCAACTTCTCCGACCCCTCCCAGCAGTGGCCGACCTCGAGCGACTCGACGAAGTCGGAGTCGACGAGCGGCGACACCTACACGGTGCAGTTCAACTCCGGCGGCAGCTTCGATGCCTCCCCGACCATCTCCACGGTGCAGCCCCAGGACCTGGTCGACGTCAGCGTGTCGGTCGCGGCCACGCCGGTGAACGCCCGCTCCGGTGACCGGTTCGGGGTCTTCTGTCGCGGCATTCAGGGTCACTCGTATGCATTCCTCGTCGGCCCCCAGTCGTCCGGGCAGCTCGCTTGGTCGATCCAGCTCCGCGAGCCCGGAGGGACCCGGCAGCTGGCCAGCGGGACGACAGCGGTCCCTGGAGTGGCGCCCTACGGCATCCGGGGGGACTGCGTAGAGGGAGGCCCCAACCACAAGCCCGTGGTCCTCGCCCTCTACCTGGGCGGCAACCTGGTCGGTCAGGCCCGTGACGCGAAACTCCCGGCGCCCTACGTGGGCAGGCCCGGCTTGAACGTGTCCAGTGCCGCCGGCGGGACAAGGGTTGACTTCTCGAACTTCCAAGTCCGATCGGCGACAGCGCCATGACCGGATCCCGAGTCTCGGCGGGCATGCTTCGGGGCAGGTGGCGACGGCCTCTCCTTGCCGGCCTCGTCGGTGTCGCATCGCTCATGGCCTCGGCCCAGG
>DASXYV010000430.1:0-3876 GCA_036502305.1 Acidimicrobiales bacterium | reverse complement strand
AACCTTGCCGGCCGGCTCAGGGTGGGCCCCAGCGACGTTGGCGCCCGAGGTCCCGGGCAGGGCCGAGCGCACCTGGCCGGCGATGCCTCCCCCCCCGGCACCGGAGTGGGCGGCGGCAGCGGCGCTGCCGCCCAGGATCGTGAGGGTCATGGACCCCGCCAGCGCCACCTTGGCCAGGGTGGCGGGCGCCCGCCTGGCTTCGGCCAGGACGATGGGCAGGCGGCGCAGCCCGGCGACGGCGGTGGTCGCAGGGTGGCGAGGTAGGAGCGAGCGGGCCGGCCAGGTGAGATCGGCGAGGACGGCCGAGGCCGTGGCCGGGGTGCCGAGCACCCGCGCCCGGGACGTGAGGCGCCCCACGATCTCCGGCGCCGGTCGCGGCAGGCTGTCACGGCGTACCGGCTGCAACGACGGGGCGGGCCCGATGGTCCGGGCTCGTCGCGTCGGGACCGGCTGGGTTCCCGATGGTTCGGGATGCACCGGCTCCGGAACCGCTGGCTCCCGGGAGGGCGCCACGAGACGGGCCAGACCCCGCTGCGGCAGGGTGACCGGGAGGGCAACGAGCGTCGCCAGCCGCCGCACGCCGTGACCGGCCCGTCGCGCCCGGCGCCTGGTGGGCAGCAGGCCGGCGTCGATGGCGAGCAGGGCGCGGGCGACAGCCCGCACGAAGAAGAGCCGCGAGGAGGTCGCCCGCTCGATCGCCTCCGCTCGCTCCACCGACCGGGGCGGGGCGCAGCCTTCGAGGCTCTCGAGCCCGAGATCCGTCACCGAGCGCCGCCCCGGCTGGGGCGGTCCAACAGGAACCCCCCGACAGATCTCCTGGTGCGCAACGGAGCCCCCTGGATCCAGTCACCTACGACGACCGGACCAGAGATTCGCCGGTGGGAGGTCTAGTCCCTGCGTACTAGTACTTTTCGGACAATCCGCGTCCGGGCGACTGTCGCCGGGGGTCGTCGCCGGGGTCTAGAGTCCGCGTCCTATGAAGCACATCCTCCTGGGTATCGTTCTCATCGTCGTGGGCATCGGGCTCGCCGGCGCCCGGGTGGCCCGATCGAGCGTTGCGTCCCGCCGTGGGTCGGCCGGCGTCTCGACGACCACGTCAGAGATCACCTGGCTTGTCCCGATCGCCGGGGTCGTGCTGATCGTGGTGGGAGTCCTCTTCGCCGTACGCGCCATCGGCTGAGCCAGGCCGCGCCCCTCGCCCCCGCCGAGCCGCCCGGCGTGGTCGCTCGGCTGCGGCCTCGAGCAGGCGTCGGGGTACCTTCGCCGCCATGGCGTATGCGGATGACGATGACAGAGCCACTGCGGTGAAAGCAGCCGAGAAGGCCTTGCTCGGCCAGATCACCGGGTGGGCGGAGAACGCTGGCAGCCCCAAGTCGCTGCTCCAGCTGGCCGAGGCCTACGCCTGGGTGGTCAACCCGGGCCAGGGGCACGGCGTGGCGGCGACGGCCCCGGACTGAGCTTCAGCGGGCTCTGCCCGACGCACTGGGCCCCAACGGAACTGGGCCGCTACGAACTGGGCCCAGCAGCCGGGCCGCGCCGACGGACCTACCAATCGGCTGCCCCACCATCGACTGCGTCGCGCCCCAGTTCCCGTCGGGGCGGGGTGGCCTCACCCCTCGGTCAGCTCGTCCCGCTGGACCTTCCCCAGGGCGTTTCTCGGCAGGGAGTCGACGAAGCGGACCAGTCGGGGCCGCTTGAAGGGGGCCAGGCGCTCGGCAGCCAGCTCGAGGACCTCGTCGGTGCCGGGCCGGGGGTGACCGGCCACGACGTAGGCCGTCACGACCTCGCCCCATTCCTCCGATGGCGTGCCCACCACGGCGGCCTCGGCCACTCCCGGGTGCGACAGGAGCACCTCCTCGACCTCGCGGGGGTAGACGTTGAAGCCGCCGGTGATGATCAGCTCCCGGCTCCGCCCGACGATCCGCAGGTAGCCCGTCTCGTCCAGCTCGCCGACGTCGCCGGTGTGGAACCAGCCGTCCGGGTCGAACACGGCGGCCGTCGCCGCCTCTGCCCGCCAATAGCCGCTGAAGACGTTGGGCCCCTTGACGAGGATCTCTCCCCGAGGACGAGCCGCCAGGCGCACCTCGACGGCCGGGAGAGGAAGCCCCACGGTGCCGGGACGGCGCTCCCCCTCGTAGGGATTGGACACGTTCATGAGGGTCTCGGTCATGCCGTAGCGTTCGAGCACCAGCTGACCCGAGCCCGACGCGACCCGTTCGAAGACCGTGGGGGACAGGGGCGCCGAGCCCGACACGCACAGCCGCAGCCGACCGAGCTCGCCGACTCGTGTCGAGGCCGCCAGCCGCGTGTACATCGTCGGTACACCGAAGAACAGCGTGGCCTCATGGCGGAGGCTGGCGTCGAGCACGGTGTCGACCTCGAAGCGCGGGAGGAGAACCGCCGACGCGCCGGCCAGCAGCGTCCCATGGAGCCCCACCCCGAGGCCGTGCAGGTGGAACAGGGGGAGGGCCAGGACGAGGCGATCGTGCTCGGTCCACCGCCACGCCAGGCGGAGCCCTTCGGCGCTGGCCAGGAGGTTGCCATGGCGTAACAGGGCGCCCTTCGGGGCACCGGTCGTGCCCGAGGTGTAGCAGACCAGGGCGGGGTCGTCGGGGCCAACGGCGTCGAGATCGGGGACAGGGCCGTCGGGCAGGTCGACCTCGGGAGCGACGATGATCACGTCGCCGGCCGCCTGGCGGATCCATGCGGCCCGGTCGGGATCGTCCACGACGGCTGCCCGCGGTGCGGCGTCGAGCGCGATGTGGGCGATCTCGCGCTGCCGGTAGGCAGTGTTGAGCGGGACCACGGCGGCGCCGAGCCGGAGGGCACCGACATAGGCCTCGACGAGGGCTGTCGAGGCTGGCGCGCTGATGAGGACCCGGTCGCCCGGGCGGAGACCGGCTCGGTGCAGGCGGGCGGCGACGAGGCGGCTCGAGCGCTCCAGCTGGCCGGCCGTGCGCCACCCCCGCTGGTCGTCCCAGACCGTCGGCCGCTCGGGGTCCTCGACCCATCGTCGGGTCCAGGCCCGGATCAGGCTTTGTTCCCCCAACAGGTCGACCCGGGTCGGGTCCAGCCCCGCTGGCAGATGCGCCGTCCACGACGGAAGGCCAGAGTCGGCCACCGGGTGCTCCACCGGCCGATCGTCGCGCAGCGAGGACGGGGTCGGAAGCGGGCGCGCCACTAGACCGATGGCGGCCCGACGCGACCGGCAGGGGGAGTCGAGGCGAATAGCGTACCGACATGGATGCGCCGCTGTGCCTGCTGACCGTGCACGCCCATCCCGACGACGAGGCCTCGAAGGGTGCGGGGACGGTGGCCCTGTACCACCAGGAGGGGGTCCATACCGTGCTGGTGTGCTGCACCGGTGGTGAGTCGGGCGACATTCTCAATCCGGCCATGGATCGCCCTGAGGTGCGCGACCGCCTGGCGGAGATCCGCATGGAGGAGCTGGGCAAGTCCACCGAGATCATCGGCTACGACGAGGTCGTCCTCCTCGGTTACCGGGACTCGGGCATGCCGGGGACACCCGAGAACGAAGACCCGCGATCGTTCGTCCAGGCGCCAATCGACGAGGCAGTCGGGCGCCTCGTGGCGGTGATCCGCCGGGTTCGTCCCCAGGTGGTCGTGACCTACGGTGATGATCAGCGGGGCTATCCCCACCCCGACCACCTCCGGGTCCACGACATCAGCCTGGCCGCGTTCGACGCCGCGGCTGACCCCGACGCCTACCCGGGGGCCGGCCCGCCCTGGCAGCCGCTCAAGCTCTACTACACGGTCTGGTCCCGGGCCCGCGTCCTGGCCACCCATCAGAAGTTCCTGGAGCTGGGCCTCGAATCGCCGTTCCCGAAGGAATGGACGGACGGGGAGCGTCCCGAG
>DASXYV010000429.1:0-2685 GCA_036502305.1 Acidimicrobiales bacterium | reverse complement strand
CGCACCGGCCGCGTGTGGTCGTTCACCGACAACCGCTACAAGCCACCACCGCCCTACATGGCTCCCGAACCGTTCGAGCCCTACGCCATCGCCGCCGTCGAGCTCGCCGACGAGCGGATGGTCGTGCTGGGTCAGCTCGTGCCCGGCGCCGACGTGGGTGGGCTCGGAGTGGGCACCGAGATGGAGCTGGCACTCGGGACGCTCTACGAGGACGACGAGCACGAGTACCTGGTCTGGAAATGGAGGCCGACCGGTGCCTGACGCGAACCGACAGGTAGCGATCCTGGGCGTGGGCATGCACCCATGGGGGAAGTGGGGCCGGAGCTTCGTGGAGTACGGCGTGAGCGCCGCCCGTGCCGCGCTCGGCGATGCCGGCCTGCAGTGGTCCGAGATCCAGTACATCGCCGGCGCCGACACCATCCGCAACGGGTATCCCGGCTACGTGGCGGGGGCGACCTTCGCCCAGGCGCTCGGATGGTCGGGCGCGCGCGTGTCGAGCTGTTACTCGGCCTGCGCCTCGGGGGCGACCGCCATCGACATCGCCCGGGCGAGGATCCTGGCCGGCCTGTGCGACGTCGCGCTCGTCATCGGAGCTGACACGACGCCCAAGGGCTTCTTCGCCCCGGTCGGAGGAGACCGACCGGACGATCCCGACTGGCTCCGCTTTCGCCTGCTGGGAGCGACGAACCCCACCTACTTCGGGCTGTACGCCCGGCGGCGGATGGAGCTCTACGGCGCCACCGAGCGGGACTTCGCCAGGGTGAAGGTCAAGAACAGCCGCCACGGCGTCGCCAACCCGAACGCCCGTTACCACAAGGAAGTGGGCGAGGACGAGGTGCTCGCCTCACCGGTGGTCGCCAGCCCGCTGCGGCTGCTCGACATCTGCGCCACGAGCGACGGGGCCGCGGCCGTCGTGCTGTCGAGCTTGGATTTCGCCCGACGCCGGCGCTGTCGGGCGGTGAAGGTCGCGGCCGTCTCCACCGTGACGCCTCGGTACCCCAACACGGTGATCGAGATGCCCAACTTCGCCACCGACTCGGCCGCTGGTGTGGCTCCCCCGGATCAGCCCTTCCGTGACTCGATCGCCCACGCCGCCTACGAGGAGGCGGGGTTGGGTCCCGACGACCTCGACCTGGCCGAGGTGTACGACCTGTCGACCGCGTTGGAGCTCGACTGGTACGAGAACATCGGGCTGTGCAAGGAAGGAGAGGCCGAGCGGCTCCTCAACGACGGTGACACCAGCCTCGGCGGCCGCATCCCGGTGAACCCGAGCGGCGGCCTGGCCTGCTTCGGAGAGGCGGTCCCCGCGCAAGCCATCGCCCAGGTCTGCGAGCTGACCTGGCAGCTGCGCGGAGAGGCCGGCGGTCGCCAGGTCGAGGGGGCCAAGGCGGGCGTGACCGTCAACCAGGGTCTGTTCGGTCACGGATCGTCGGTGGTGGTGGTGAGATGAGGAGGAGCCCCCAGTGAGCGAGGCCTACATCGTCGACGCCGTGCGGACCCCCGTCGGCAAGCGGGGCGGCGGCCTGAGCCAGGTCCACCCCGCCGACCTCGGCGCCCACGTGCTCAAGGCACTTGTGCGGCGCACCGACGTCGACCCGGCGGCGGTGGAGGACGTGCTCCTCGGCTGTGTCGACACCATCGGCCCCCAGGCCGGCGACATCGCCCGCACCTGCTGGCTGGCCGCTGGGCTGCCCGAGGAGGTCCCGGGTACAACGATCGACCGGCAGTGCGGCTCGTCCCAACAGGCGCTGCATTTCGCCGCCCAGGCCGTCATGAGCGGCACCAACGACCTCGTCGTGGCCGGCGGTGTGCAGAACATGAGCATGATCCCGATCGCGTCCGCGCTCACCGCCGCCGAGCCTCTCGGCTTCTCGGACCCGTTCTCCGGTTCGTCGGGATGGGTCGCCCGCTACGGCACCCAGGAGATCTCTCAGTTCCGCGGGGCGGAGATGATCGCCGACAAGTGGGGCGTCTCGCGCGAGGACATGGAGCGGTTCGCCCTCGAGAGCCATCGTCGGGCCCGGCAAGCCATCGCCGAGGGCCGCTTCGAGCACGAGATCGTGGCGCTCGACGCCGTCACCACCGATGAAGGGCCCAGGGACACCTCGCTCGAGAAGATGGCCTCGCTCCCCACCCTCGTCGACGGCGGCCGCCTCACGGCGGCGGTGTCGAGCCAGATCTCCGACGCCGCCAGCGCCATGCTCGTCGCGTCGGAGCGCGCCGTGCGCGACCACGGGCTGACACCGAGGGCCCGCGTCCACCACCTCAGCTGCCGGGGGGCCGATCCGGTCTACATGCTGACGGCGCCGATCCCCGCCACGGCCTACGCGCTCGAACGCTCGGGCTTGTCGCTGGACGACATCGATCTCGTCGAGATCAACGAGGCCTTCGCCTCGGTGGTGCTGGCGTGGCAGCAAGAGACAGGCGCCGACCTGGACAAGGTCAACGTCAACGGGGGCGCCATCGCCCTCGGACATCCGCTCGGCGCGACCGGGACCCGGCTCATGACCACTCTGCTGTGCGAGCTCGAGCGGACGGGCGGCCGCTACGGGCTGCAGACCATGTGCGAGGGCGGTGGTCAGGCCAACACCACGATCATCGAGCGACTCTCCTGACGCTGGGGAGACCTGCTCCCTCGTCCAAGGGTTTGTGCCCGCGTTCCACCTTCTGTCGAAAGCGCCGGCG
>DASXYV010000428.1:0-5986 GCA_036502305.1 Acidimicrobiales bacterium | reverse complement strand
GTCGTCAGGAAGAAGCGGGCCACTGCCCACTCACAGTACCGACGACCTCCCGAAGGGCCGGCCCGGATTTGGTCACGAACGGAGGCGCAGCGCGGCGTCGTAGACGCGCCGCTTGGGGACCTTGAGCTCTGCCGCCACCTCGGCGACCGCCTCCTTGGCGGTCTGGCCGGAGCTGAGCCGCGCCTCGAGGGCGGCCTCGACCTCGGCCTCGCCCGGCACCGAGACGGGCGCTCCGGCCACCACCAGCACGTGCTCACCGCGGGGCGGGGCGGCCCGGGCCCGCTCCAGGGCGCCGGCCAGGGTCCCCCGCCACACCTCCTCGTGGAGCTTGGTCAGCTCCCGGATCACGGCGACCTGGCGCAGCGGACCGCAGCGCTCGACAAGGTCTTCCAGGGTGGCGGCCAGCCGATGGGGCGCTTCGTAGAGGACCATCGTGCGCGGCTCCCCCGCCAGGGCAGCGAGCCGCTCGGACCGGTCGCCTCCCTTGCGGGGCAGGAAGCCTTCGAAGATGAATCTCGCCGTCGACAGCCCGCTGACCACCAACGCGGCAACGAGGGCAGAAGGACCCGGCACCACCGTCACCTCGCCGCCCGCGGCGGCCACAGCGGCCGCCAGGCGCCCGCCGGGGTCCGAGATCCCGGGCGTCCCGGCGTCGGTGACGACGGCGACATTTCGCCCCCGATCGAGCAGCGTCAGGATGGAACGGGCCTGCGAGGCCTCGTTGTGGTCGTGCACGGCGAGGAGGCGCTTGTCGGTGACGCCGGCGTGCGCCAGGAGGCGCCCCGTCTTGCGCGTGTCCTCGCAGGCGATCACGTCGGCATCCCGGAGCGCATCCACGGCTCGCGGCGACAGGTCGCCGAGGTTGCCGATGGGCGTGGCGACGAGGACCAGGGCGCCCCCGGCGCCGGACCCGTCGCGGGTGGCGCCGGCGGGGGTCAACCCTTGATCTCCAGCTGGTCTCCGATGCGCAGGTGCCAGCGCTCGAACGCCCCGGCCTCGGCCTCCACGACCGACCGGGCTCGGACGCGGGGAAGACAGACCCGATGACGCTCGAGGCACCTCGTGGTGATCACCACGAGATGGGCGTCGCAGAAGGCGACGTCGATCGGGAAGCGCATCCCGATGGTGTGGACCGAGTGTGCCGGGCGCAGCAGCAGCGCTCCGTCGATCCCGTCCCGGCCGAGCAGCCCCCGGACGCGGTCAGCGAAGGACTCGGCTACCTCGAGGGTGGCGAGGACCTCGCCCTCACGCAGGAGCCATGGCACCCGAAGCGCTCCTCCTCACACGTTGAACCGGATCTCGAGCACGTCTCCGTCGGCCACCTCGTAGTCCTTTCCCTCGACCCGGAGACGACCGGCGCTCTTCGCCGCGTTCCACGAACCCAGCTCGACCAGCTCGTCCCACCGGATCACCTCGGCGCGGATGAACCCCCGCTGCAGGTCGGAGTGGATCACCCCCGCGCACTCGGGCGCCCGGGCGCCGGCTCGGAACGTCCACGCCCGGGACTCGTCTTCGCCCGTGGTCAGGAACGTGCGCCGCCCGAGCAGGTGGTGCGCGGCTCGGGCCACGCGGGGAAGCGCGCCCTCGCCGAGACCAAGGCCCTCGAGCAGCTCGGTGCGCTCGGCCGGATCAAGGCGGGCCGCCTCGGCCTCGAGCTGCACGCTCACACCCAGCACCTGGGCGCCAGGCGCCAGGCGCCCGTTCCCCGGCCAGCGTCCCGGGCTGGCCTTGGCGCTGCGCGCCGTCGTCTCGTTCCCCGGCCAACCTCCCGCGCTGGCCTCGGCCCCCGCACTCATCTCGGCGGCGACCGGCTTCACGACCTCGTCGGCGTTGCCCACCTGGTCCTCGCCCAGATTGACCACCGCCAGCACCCGCTTGTTGGTCAACAAGAACGCCGGACCCAGCGCGGCCCGCTGGTCGGTGCTGAGCGCGGAGCGGTAGACGGGCACGCCCGCCTGGAGGGACTCGAGGGCCGCCTCCAAGGCCGCGAGCTCGCCGGCCGTCGAGGGATCCGTGCGGGCGACCTTGCGGCGCTTGTCGATCTGGCCCTCCACCGTGGCCAGATCCGCCAGCACCAGCTCCAGCTCCAGCACGCCCAGGGCGCCCACCGGGTCGGAGTCGCCCGCCACACCAGGGTCCTCGAACGCCCGCAGCACGAGGCACAGGGCGTCGACCTCCCGGATGCCGGCGAGGAAGCGGTTGCCCAGGCCCTCGCCGGTCGCCGCCCCCGCCACCAGCCCGGCGATGTCGACCACCTCCACGGTGGTATGGACGATCTTGCGGCTCTCGCTGATCTTGGCCAGCGCCTCCACTCGCGAGTCGGGCACCTGGGCCACGCCGACGGTGGTCTGGGTCGTGGAGAACGGATGGGGGGCGACGGCAGCGCTTCCCCCGGTGAGCGCGTTGAACAGGGCCGATTTGCCGGAGTTGGGTAGACCGACCAGACCGAGGCGCTCCACCGCGCCGAGGCTACTCTGCTCGACTAGCCTTCCCGGATTGTGTCCAAGAAGACTGTCAAGCGCCGGACCACGCGCAAGAAGAAGGCCAATCACGGGAAGCGGCCCAACGCCGGACGGGGCTGAGACGTCCCGCCGGCTGGGCGCGCTCGCTAAGGCGCCCAGGCCACGCTGAGCTCGGCGAGGGTCGGCGCCAGCACCGAGGGCATGTCCGACATGATGCCGTCGACCCCCAGCGCGACCAGCCGCTCCATCTCCGACCGGTCGTCGATCGTCCACACGTGAACGGCTGCGCCGGCGGCGTGGGCCGACCGGACGAATGGTTCGTCGACGACGGTTGCGCCCTCGAACTCGGTCGGCACCTGGATTGCGGCGTGTGTCATCGGCGGCGACGCGTCGCCGTCCTGCACCCCTCGCCAGAACCCCGCCACGGCGAGGAGCCCCGCTGAGGTGGCGATGCGGGGAGCGGCGGCGGAGAACGCAACCAGGGCCGCGTCCTGGAACGACGTGACGATGACGTCGTCGGAGCGGTCGTGGTCGATGAGCATGCGGGCCAGCGCTTCCTCGTAGGGCTCCACGCTCGGCGCCGTCTGCTTGATGTCGATGTTGAGCAGCACACCCGGGAACGCCCCCAGCACCTCCCTCAGGGTGGGGATCCGCAGCTCGACGTCGTCAGGGGCGCGGCCGCGGAGGGGGTAGTCCTCGGGCGGTCGCCCCGGCGCCACCTCGTGGCCCGGCACGTACCAGTAGGCGGCATCGAGCGCCTGGACCTCGGCCAGCGTCAAGGAGCTGATGGCGCCAGATCCGCTGGTGGTGCGATCCACGGTCGGGTCGTGACAGACGACCAGGTGTCCGTCGGCCGTCCGGTGCACGTCCATCTCGAGAGCGGTGGCCCCGACGGCGAGCGCCCGGCGCATGGCCAGGATGGTGTTGGAGGGCGCCTCGCGGGCCCCGCCTCGGTGGGCGTAGGCGAGCACTCGCCGTTCCAACCACGGGTTGCCCACGGCCCCGACCGTACCCCAGCGCCGCTCGCCGGCCGTCGGGGGCCGATAGCCTCATCACCGGGATGCTTGATCACGTGTTCCTCGATGTCATCGCCGCCATGCGCCGGAGCTTCTCCGAGGCGCTGCTGGAGCGTCAGGCCGTGGAAGAGCGGTTCCAGGTCGACGTGCTGCTCGGCGACCTGTCATGGGAGACGTCCTACAGCCTGCCGGGAGAGGGCACCCTGCCCCGGGTCAGGGCCGACATCAGTCTCGACTGGCCGACGTGGAGCCAGAGCGCCTACCGCTCCTGGTCGATCGGCGAGCCGCCCGATGACCAGCCCGAGATGCTGGTGGAGATCGCCCTGCGTATCCAGCGCCTGGTCACGGCGCCCGAGCCGGCGACGGTTGTCGCCGCCCTGCCCCCCGAGGGCCCGGCCATGGGAAGCGACGTCCTTGACCGTTGCGGCCTGACCGTCGAGCAGGCGTTCGACCGCAACAACGACCAGCCCCGCGCCGCCGTCGAGATCTCCTACGAGGGGACGTACCGCCTCGACGAGACCGTGCTCGAGGACCCGTCGTCCCTCGACCCCCACGTGGGCGCCCTGGCCCGGTGGGTGTCGTCGACCCTGGTCCGCCTGGGTGACCTCGAGCTGAGCTTCCTGCCGCCCGGCCAGGTGGGCGACGAAGCCGACCACTGACCTACGGCAGCAGGCCGGCCTCCTGAGCCAGCGGACGCAGCGGCACCTCGGGGCGAGCCCCGAGATGGCTGATGATCTCGCTGGCCGCCAGGCTCGCCAGCCGGGCGCACGTCACCAGGTCGACCCCATGGGTCAGGCCGTGAAGGAAGCCGGCCGCGTACAGGTCCCCGGCCCCGGTGACGTCGACGACCTTGTCGACGGGACGGGCCTCGACATCGGCGCGCTCGTCGTCCTTGACGACCGTCGATCCCTCCGCTCCCCTGGTCAGGGCGGCGAGGATGCCGAGAGGACGGATCGCCTCGGCCGCTGCATCGATGTCCTCAACGCCCAGCAGCAGGGTGATCTCGGACTCGTTGGCGAACAGCAGGTCGACCTGGTCGCCGAGGAGCTTGCCGAAGGCCTCACCGTGGCGCTCGACACAGAACGGGTCCGACAGGCTCAGGGCCACCACGCCTCCGGACTGGTGAGCCTGGGCCATGACGTGGCCGAGCATCCGCTCGGCGTCGGGCATGTCCCACAGATAACCCTCGAGGTAGGTGACGCGGGCCCGCCGCAGGTGCGCGGTGTCGACGTCCTCGGGTCGCAGCTCGGCAGCCGCCCCCAGGTAGGTGCACATGGTGCGCTCCGCGTCCGGAGTGACGAGCGAAAGGCACCGTCCCGTCAGGGCCCCGTCGGCCGCCACCGCCGTGGCGTAATCGACACCGGCCGCCTTGATGTCGGCGTCGAACAGCCGACCCAGGCGGTCGTCGGCCACCTTGCCCACGAAGGCGGTCTGGCTCCCGAGGCTGGCGGCGCCGACGGCCGTGTTCGCGGCGCAGCCGCCTGCCACCTCGACGATCGGCTGGGCGGCGGCGTAGAGGCGCTCCGCTTCGGCCAGGTCCACGAGGGCCGTCGTGCCCTTGACGAGCCCCAGCTCCGCCACCATGTCGTCGTCCACGGGCGCCAGCACGTCGACGAGGGCGTTGCCGACCGTGGCGACGTCGATGGCGTTGGCGGCAGTGGAGTCCGGAGCTGCGGGCACGGGCCGACCATAGCCTGAGCGGTTCGGCGCCCCGGTTGGCTCGGCCACCGGTTCGCCCAGCTACCACTAGCCTCCCGCTGTGACCCAGCAGACCTCGGAAGACCGCGAGACGTCCCACCGCCTTCCCCGCAACGTCGAGCCCCGCCGCTACGAGCTCGTCATCTCCCCCGACCTCGGCCGCGCCACGTTCACCGGCGAGGAGCAGGTGGAGGTGCTCGTGCACGAGGCTACCTCGCGGGTGGTCGTCAACGCCCTGGAGCTCGCCTTCGAGTCGGCCGAGCTGGTCAGCGAGACGGGACGGGTGCTGTCTGGGAGCGTCGAGCTGGACCAGGAGTCCGGGCGCGCCGTCATCGCCCTGTCCACTGAGGCGACGCCGGGACCGTGGGTGCTGCGGACCAGGTTCTCGGGGACGATCAACGACAAGCTGCGGGGCTTCTACCGCAGCACCTTCGAGCTCGACGGAACGTCGCGTGTCATCGCCACGACCCAGTTCGAGGCGACCGATGCGCGCCGCGCCTTTCCGTGCTGGGACGAGCCCGATCGCAAGGCCGTCTTCTCGATCAGCCTCGACGTCGAAGGCGGCCTGACCGCGATCTCCAACACCGCCCCGGTCGAGGAGACCGACCTCGGCGGCGGACGCCGGCGCGTGCGCTTCGCCGACACCATGCCGATGTCCACCTACCTGGTGGCCTTCGTGGTCGGCCCGCTCGAGCTGACCGATCCGGTCGACGTCGACGGGGTCCCCCTGCGCATCGCCCACGTGCCGGGCAAGGACCACCTCACGGCGTTCGCCCTCGAAGTCGGCGCCCACGCGCTGCGCTTCTTCTC